>NZ_LBMX01000109.1:0-123083 GCF_001010885.1 Clostridium sp. C8
AGAATTTTTTGATTATTTTTTATTTAAAGGTGTTTTTAACTTTTAATACTATTGCATCTGCTTTTTTTATAATTTCAGATACACCCATTCTTATCACTTTTTTACCTTTAAATCTCTCTTCGCCTTTAATAGAAATATCATTTGTTAAAATTACACATACTGCATCCTCTATATCTTTTGATTTTAACTTATTTTCTACTCCAGCTCCCCCTTGGGTTTCAATTAACACCTCAACTCCATGATTTTGCCCTGCTAATATCAGTGCCTCTGCTGCCATATAAGTATGCGCAACTCCTGAAGGACATGATGTAACTCCTACTATTTTCATATCTGATCTCTCCTTATCCTTACATTTCTTCAAACTCTAAATCAAAATCTTCTTCACTTATTTTACTTTCATTATCTGTATTTACTTTCTTAAGTAAATTAACCATAACTGCTGTTACTATAGATCCTCCAAGTACACCTATGATATAACCTACTTTTCCTTCAACAACTGGTAGCACTATAAGTCCTCCCCATGGAGCATGATTTAAAACTCCAAGTAAGAATGGAATTATATTTCCTACTGCTGCACCAACCATAATTGATGGAATAACACGAAGTGGATCATTTGCTGCAAATGGTATTGCTCCTTCTGTAATTCCTACACAACCCATTAATAAAGCACCTTTTCCTGCTTCTCTTTCTTCAACATTGTATTTCTTAGGAGCTAATAATGTAGCTATTCCCATTCCTATTGGAGGAGTACATATAGCAACTCCAACACCACCCATTAAATATGGTAGAGTATCTACTTGTGTTTGTGCAAATAATGTAGCTACCTTATTTATTGGACCACCCATATCAAATGCAGTCATACCTCCTAAGATAGTTGCTAGAGGAACCTTACCAACATCTCCTAATCCACCTAACCAACTTGTAAGATTTTCCATTATAGATGCCATTGGAGTTCCTATTATCCAAACTATAATTCCACCAGTAATTAATGTACCAAACAATGGATATAAAAATATAGAACCTAATGATTTTAATGATGTAGGTAATTTAATTTTCTTTAATTGCTTTACCACCATACCAGCAATAAAACCTGCAACCATACCTCCTAAGAAACCAGCTCCTACTTCTTTAGCTAAATAAGCTCCAAGCATACCAGGTGCCAATCCTGGTTTATCAGCTATTGAATATGCAATATATCCACCTAATACTGGTATAAATAATGTTAAGCCTGCTAATCCTATTTGTGCTAATCCTGCTAACCATCCTTCTGTAGGTGTAGATGGAATATCATTTAACATTACTGATAATGAAAATAAAACTCCCCCTGCAACTACAAATGGTATCATATGAGATGTTCCAGTTAGTACATGTTTTTTTAGTTGTAGTAAACTTTTTTTCAAATCCATATTATTCACCTAATCCTTCCTTTAACATATTAAATATATTGTCTTCATTACTTGTTAGTAATTCCTCTATAAACTCTTTGTGCATTAATTGTCTGGCTAATCTTGAAATTATTTTTATATGAGTATTATCTTTATCATTACCCGGAACTGCTATTAAAATAATTATATTAGCCAATTCTTGCGTTTCAGCATTCCATAGAACTTTTTCTTTTAATCTTCCAAAACATACAGCTGGTCTTAAAACGTTTTCTGTTTTACCATGTGGTAAGCCAATATCATTTCCTATTGAAGTTGGAGATAATCCTTCTCTTGCCAAAACATCTGCATAAAATTTATCAGTATCCGTAATAACACCTTGTTCTTTTAATTTTCTTACTAAAATTAATATTGCTTCATTTTTTTCTTTTACATCTATATCGAACACGATACATTCTCTTTTTATAATAGACTCCATTTATTAAACTACCTCCAATTCAGATTTAAATAGTATTTCTTTAATTTCAATTAATGAGTTCGCGTTTTCTAATTTTTCAATTAAATTTGTATTTTTAATCATTTTCATTAAGACTATTACAGCTGGAATATGTTCTTTTTTATCCTTGCTTGCTAAGCAAAAAATTATCTTAACTTTTTTATCACCAAATTCTATAGGTTCCTTACTAACTATTAAACTCATGCAACTACAGTTAACCCCATCACCTCCTTTGCCATGTAATAGTGCAAAATACTCATCTGTAACTGAGTAAAATCCTACAGTTTCCATAGTATTTATAATATCTTTTTCATATCGCTTATCTATGAACTTTTGTCTTTCAAGTAACTTTGTTCCTTCTTTTACAATTTCTTTCCATGCTTTTTTTTCTTCAATCATTTCTATACAATCACTAATTAATAGATCACTAAGCTTATTAATTTTTGATGGCATCAATACACTTTGATATCCAAATTCCTTTTTAATTACTTCAAGTACTTTAATTCTATCTTTATCATTTAAGAAACTTAGCTTTTCATTAATGGAGTAATAGTTAGCTAGTATCTTTTTTCTTTGTATTCCAATTCTATCAAGATTGATATAATCTTGCTCCGACAATAAAGGATTAACAACTACATATTCTTTTTTGTTTAATATATTTAATTTTGTTGTAGATATTATGCAATCAAATTTCTCCCAATTATCGTATGTAGCTAATTTATATACTGGAATTGTATCTATTATATTTATTTGATATTCATTTAATAGTGTTTCCTTTAATATTGTTGTTGTCCCATACCCATGTCCACAAACTAATAATATTTTCTTATTTAAAGATTTTGTTAATCTCTTGATGCTTGCAATGAAATGTATTGTTAAATATGTTATTTCATCATAATTCTTAATGTCTTTTAGCCTGTCTATTTGCTTAATAACTCTTGTTACTGCTTCAAATACTTGCATATCTTTTTCGGAAAGAATAGAAAATACTTCATCACAAATATTTATTCTGCTACTAACTCTCTTAATTAAAGGAACTATATGATTTATTAGTCCATCAACTAGTATAGTATCTTTATTAAAATCAATATCCATCTCATTTGACATAGATGCAATTAGATTTGAAACAATAGTCTCTATGTAAATTAGATCCATATCTTCATCTAATCCAGCATCTTTATTTATATAATTTAATAATCTTATTAATACTTTTTGCTTTCTGTTATCTATTTTCATATTTATAATTTTTTCTAACTTTTCTATGAATTCATTATAGCCGTCACAACTATAGCTACTGATAGTTAACTCTAATGGATTTTCTTTTTCTTTTAATATAAACCAAATAACAACAAATATATTTGATACATACCATTTATATGAATCATCTGTTAGAATACAATTCATATTTTCAAGTAATTCATCAATCCATTTTATTACATCTTTTAAGGATACACTTGCAAAGGCCTTTTTTATAATTTTAACTGCATAATCTTCAAAAGCATTTAAATTTGATTCATCTTCTTTTAATAAATGTACATATTTTTTAAATTCATTATTCATTAAAGATACTCTATTATTTTTAAGTCCATCCAAAAAGAAATGATCTGTGTAACTAATTTTTATAGTTTTCTCACTTAGCTTATCTTCAAGAAAACTCATATCATTCTTAATAGTTGATCTAGAAACTTGAAAATCAAAACTTAACTTATTAATCTTAAGGCTCGTATTATCTATTAATAAAATTAGTAAGATTAAAGAGGCTCTTTCCTCTTGAGAGTATATAAAATCGTTTTCTTTAGTCAATGTAGATATATCAATATCTTTAGGAAATATTATTATGCCTTTAGATTGTTTCTCTATTAATGGCATTTTATTTAATTTCAATAAGTCATTAATCCTATCTACATCATATCTTATGTGTCGTTCCTTAATGTCTAATTCAATTGATACTTCCTTGTAAGTACTCACATTATTAATTTGTAAATACTCAATTAATTTTAGCATTCGTCCACTTAACACTTTTTTTCCTCCCTTATTACTCCCTCTTACAATATCAATGATACATAAGATACATGTTTAATATAAGCTAGAAGTTTTGTAACTTTTTTTTCATATTTTATAGTAGTTAGTAATTGTAATTATTTTTACATTAATTATACAATGTTTGCTACCAGTTATTACTACTCATCCGAATAAATTGCAAAAAAATAAGAGAGTTATATTTTTTCTCTCTTATTTTTATTCCATTCTAGCAGCACTAAATGCAATTATTGATGCAATAAAAGCAAATAATGCAGCCCAATAAGCGCTTCTTGCTATTGCTATTCTATTTTGTTGTCCCCTTGATATGGCATTTTGTAATGCTCTATCAGCAATATCTAAGAATACTCCTGAAGTATAAACACTCATGGTAGTTGTAATTGACAAAATGTTGCTTGTATCAATAAAATTTTCACTTTCTTTTGTATTATATAATGTATCTCTTACTGTTGCTCTAGAACTATATAAAAGATATAAGTTTAGTAAATCTGTTAGTAATCCAACCTTAGAAGCATCAATTGACTGCTCTATTGTATTTAATCTAGACAATAACTCTTCCGGAGTTTCTGTACTTTCTTCACTTCCTGATATAAATCCAAGGTCTTCTTCAAAATCTATTTCAACACTATTTTCATCAGTATATTCTTCAATATTGTTTGTCTTTTCATTTCGCAAATTTTCTTCTTTTATATTTCTTTCAACCTTCAAATTTATACCTCTAGTGACTAATTGCTTATATTATAAAATATACACTTACATTATATTAGATACATTTAATTAATATTCATTTTATATATTTAAATCATTTAAAATAAATCGCTCAATAGCTTTAGCTACTCCACTATTATTATTATCTTCAGTTATATAGTTTGCTAGAGATTTTACATCTTCCATTCCATTTTGCATAGCAATTGAAATTCCTGATATTTTTAACATTTCTATATCATTACCTCCATCACCTATACACATAACTTCTTTAATATCTATTTTTAAATCTTTTGCTAGTTCTTCTACAGCTTTCCCTTTAGATACTCCCTTACTATTTATCTCACAATAGTGATGCTCTGCACTAGATATTTCAAATTCATTTGTTTCTTCTAATAATTGCCTAACCTTTTTCACTTCATTTAAATCATCTTTATTTATACAAATTGCTTTAACTATCTTATGTTTTTTATCATATTTCAAATTTTCAAAAGGATAGTTCTCTACTATATTCACTTTGTATCTATCTTCTAAGCCATTATTTATTGCTTTATAACTATATGTATTAGGAATACTTTTTTCAGATATTATTTCATTTTCTGTGTTTAAATATATATCTACATTATAATCTTTAGTTAAATTCTTTAATCTTAGAATTTCTTCATAACTTAGAGTCCTAAAACTTAAGACCTCATCTTCCTTAAGGATTATTCCTCCGTTAGATGCAATTACTTTGATCTTATTACCTAATGTTTCTTTTATATGATCTACAAATTTATAAATTCTTCCTGTTGCTATACATATATTAATTCCAAGGCTGCTTGCTTTTCTTATAGTTTCTATATTTTCTTTAGTTATTGTTTTTTCATCTGTTAAAAGTGTTCCATCTAAATCTATGCAAACTAATTTATATTTTGGTTCCTTCATTCTTCTCTCTCCCTAATTCTATGTAAATAAATAATCTGTATGAACCAATAGATTCATACAGATTATTATTTTTATTTTACCATTCTGCTATAGTACCATCGTAGTTTTTCCAGCTTGGATTAGTCCAATATAGTCCTTCTGCAGAAACTTTTTCAACTAATTCTTCATCTATTTCTATGCCTAAACCTGGCTTAGTTGGTATATCTAAGAATCCATCTTTGTATTGGAATATTTCTTTATTTTTAACGAAGTCAAGTAAATCAAATCCTTTATTATAATGAATTCCTAAGCTTTGTTCTTGAATAAATACATTTGGTGTACAAACATCTAATTGTAATGTAGCTGCTAATGCTATTGGACCATATGGTGCATGAGGTGCAACTGCAATATCAAATGCTTCAGCCATTGCTGCAATTTTTCTAGTTTCTAATATTCCACCACAAAGTGCTATATCTGGTTGTATTATATCAATAGCTCCATCTTTGATAAGATTTTTAAATTGCCATCTAGTATATAATCTTTCCCCTGTTGCAAGAGGTGTAGAAACATGATTAGCAACTTCTCTAAAAGCTTCTTCATTCTCTGGAAGAACAACTTCTTCTAAGAACATTAGCTTATATGGCTCTAACTCTTTTGCCAATACCTTAGCCATTGGTTTATGAACACGCCCATGGAAGTCTACTCCAATACTTAAATCAAATCCAACTGCATCTCTTATTGCTTTTACTCTATCAACAACTTCTTGAACTTTTGTAAATGAATCGATATAGTGAAGTTCTTCTGTAGCGTTCATCTTTATTGCTTTAAATCCTCTATCTCTTCTATCGATAGCTTCCTTTACAACATCAGATGGTCTATCTCCGCCGATCCATGAATAAACCATTATTCTATCTCTAGCAGCACCCCCTAGTAATTCATATATAGGAACATTTAATGCTTTTCCCTTTATATCCCATAGAGCCATTTCTATTCCTGAAACGATAGTTCCATTAATAGGACCCCCTCTAAAGAATGATCTATGAAGTTCTTGCCAAATTCTTTCTATTTCAAAAGGATTTCTTCCTATTATTCTTTTTCCTAGTTCGTAAGCTCCTGCTACTACTGTATCTGTTTTAGTTCCAGATATCATTTCACCCCAACCTTCAATTCCTTCGTCAGTTGAAATTTTTATAAATATCCATCTTGGTTTTACAGTATACACTTTAATACCTGTTATTTTCATTACAAAGTCTCCTTCTACTAATAAATTTTATTTAAGCGCTTTGCTCTATACTGCCGTTATCTTCTGAACTTTTTTTAGCATCTTTCTTTGGTTTAATAACATCCATGTAGTACCATACTATTACAAATACTACTAATAATACTGGTATAGATATTACTGGAGCCACTGTAAATGCTATAAATACTAAGAAACTTTGAGTTAAACTTGTTGCTGCAAATGATGATATTAATGCTCCTGCTGCTAAACTTAAATCTATTCCAACGCTTCCAGCTAAATTTGTTAATATTGGTGCTGTAACAGTTCCTGCTAATAATATTGCTGCTGTTGTACATAATCCAATTACAATATTTTTAAACAAGTTACCTCTAGTTAATGCAACTACCATTGCAACTCTGAATGGTACAACTGCTAAATCTGCGAAAGGTAACATTCTGTTTCCTGGAAGTACTACTGCTAATAATATTGTTAATGGAATTACTATTAATGAAGTAGTTATAACATCAGGGTTACCTGAAACAACAGCTGCATCTAGTCCTATGAATAAATCTCTTCCTTTAAATCTCTTCTTAGCAAATTTCTTTGCACCTTCAGATATTGGCATTAAACCTTCCATAAATAATGATGTCATCTTTGGTATAAGAACTAAAACTGCTGACATGTTTACAGCAACATTAGCTATTTGAGTAAAATCATATCCTGCTAAGAATCCTATAATTCCACCTAGAATTAATCCCATTATTATTGGTTCTCCAAAGAATCCTAAATACTTTTTAGCATCCTTTAATGAGAAGTTTATCTTATTTACTCCTGGTATTTTATCTAATATCCAGTTAAGAGGTACTGCAACTAATAATGATGATAATGCTGAAACTGTAGGTAATGATACTCCTGGTAAACCAAAGTACTCTTCAACCATAGGTGCTGACCAATCTGATAATTTGAATGTTATAATTGCCATTACTATACTTGCACCAACACCTAAGAATATGTTACCTGTTACGAAATATGTCATAACTCCAACTATAGCCATATGGTGATAATTCCATATATCAACATCTAGAGTATTCGTTTTCTTTAAAATTAACATTATTATATTAACAGCTAAAATTGCAAATATTAAAATTGGTATAATTGGTGATGCCCATGTTACTGCTGCTATTGTTCCCCAGCCTACATCTAGTACATCTAAGCTAAATCCCCATCTTTCAACCATAGCTTTTGCTGCTGGTCCAAGACTTCCTGATAAAAGATTAATTACAAGTTTGATACCTGCAAATCCAATACCAACAGTTAAACCTGATCTAAATGCTTTCGCTGGTTTAACTCCAAAAACAATACCTACTAGTAATATTATTATTGGTAAAAGTACTGTTGGACCTGCGTTTAATAGTGTCTGGAATACATTATAAATAATTTCCATAGTTAATCCTCCTCATTTTAAAGCTATTTTATTTATTTTTTAGCATAATTCACTATTTCTTCTAATGTTTCTTCTTCTCCGATACCTGTTAATAAAGACATTGCTGATACTACTGGTATTTTTGCATTATCTCCACCATATTTTCCTGTTGTTACTAATATATCGAAATCCTCTACTTTACTATCTATTTCTAATAGTTTACATTGAGTAACTGATACTGCTACCCCATTTTCTTCACAAACTTCTCTAATCTTTGTTGCTACCACTGTTGATGTTGCTATTCCATTTCCACAAGCTACTAATATTCTTTTCATTTTTCATTCCTCCATTTTAATTAAGTTTTGTGTAGTTGTATTTAAATTTATTTTTTACTTTTTAATCTAAATATTTTTTTATTACTTCTAATACTGATTCATCGGATTTAGCTTCTATAATTTTCTTTAAATCCTCTGTATTTTGAATTAAACTTATAATTTTTTGAAGCATTTCTATATGACCATGTGGTTCATTTAATGCTAACATAATAACAATTTGTACATCCAATGTTATGCTTGGATCATCCATTGCTTGAAAATTCACAGGATTATTAAGTACTCCCATTGCTATTGCTGATTCATTTACTAAAGTATGATCGCAATGTGGTATAGCTATTTTTATAGCAGCTGGTAATCCTGTTGGATATTCTACTTCTCGCTTTAATATAGCTTCCTTATATCCTTCTTTAGCAAAACCTTCTGCTTTTAGATTATCTGCTAAGAAACCTAAAATTTCACTGCTATTACTAAAATTTAAATCTCTATAAATTAAAGTACTGTGACTCATATCTTTTCCTCCTACTGTATCTCTTTCTCTAATTGCTTTAATGTATTTACCAATGCTTTTATGTTTTTTGAGTCTACATCCTCTTTATTAAAAAGACTTGATCCAATTCCTAAATAGTCAGCTCCATTTTGCAAATATTCTTTAGCATTTTGTGCTGAAACTCCACCAACGGCCATAACCTTTATATTTCCTAAAGGAGCTTTTATATCTTTTATATAGTTACTTCCACAAGATCTTGCCGGAAATATTTTCACTATATCTGCTCCATTTTCATAACACCACCATACTTCAGTTGGAGACATCGCCCCTATTACTGATTTAACATTATGTCTTTTACATTCATCAATAACTTCTTTTGAAACAACTATTGGCGTTAAAATAAATTTTGCTCCTGCTTTTATAGCATTTTTAGCATCATCTATATTTTTTACTGTTCCCGCACCTACACTAACTCTATCTCCATATTCTTTAGAGATTTTTTCTATAGTTTCAAGGGCACCTTCTGTATTTAATGTAATTTCTACTGCTCTAATACTTGACTGAACTAAAGCCTCCATAACGGTTTTTGTTTGTTCATAGCTGTAACCTCTTAAGATAACAGTCACTTTAGAAAAATCTTTCATCTTTTTCCCCCCTTTGGTTTTTGTCTTGCCATATATCAAAGCAATTCCTGTGCCAAGTTTTTATGGCTGATTTTGTATTTATGTTTTTATAGTAAAATCTCTAATATTTCATCCTTGTTAGTACTAGATTTTATCTTGTCTAATACATCTTGCTCCATGATTATTTTATATAATTGTTCAAAATATTTTTTAGAATCATCTTTTAATGCTATAAGGAAAATTAGATCTACTTCATAATTAGCACTCCATGTTATCTTTTTGTCTAGTTTTGTAATTAATATGGTTGGTTTTGTAACAAACTCTGAATCTCCATGTGGAATTGCTATTCCACCTTTTAAATATGTATCTCCAAGCATTTCTCTTTTAAATACACTTAATAAGAACTCTTCTTTTACATACCCGCCATTAATAAGTTTTTTAACCATATCATCTAATGCCTCGTCCTTATACCTATATTCTTCATTAACAAAAACAACATCCTTATTAATAATTTCAGATAATTTGTTTTCTTCTTTCTCTGAAATTATATTATTAAGCTTTTTAACTCCTGACCCCTTCATCAATTCTTCTAATGATATAAATGGAATATTTCTAAATTCAGGATTTATTGTACCTACTATTGCTTCAATTTTTTTATTTTTTCCTATTTTAGATAAAGCTATATTTATATCTTCATCCATAAATCCTATTGATATTATTTCAATATCCTTTCTTTCTGAATGTATTTTATTTTTTACATATTCCTTTATCTTTAAAGCAGATCCTCTTCCTGTTATACATAATGTAATTATTACTCTTGATAAATTGTTATCTTCTGTATTATATTGACTAATTCCATATCCTTTAGAATCATTTTCTAAATCATGTACTATTTCTTCTAAAGATTGATCGGTCAAAGCTGATTTTCTTACCGCTTCTAAAACCATTAATGTGTCTACTCTACCCATTACTCTAGTCTCAATACCTGTTCTTGCCGTAATTATATCTCCAAAGGTAACTAAAGATCCCATATCTACTAAGATTATACATCCCTTTCCTTGATTACTTTCTTTAACTACTTTTATAGCTTTATCAAGCATGATATCTGGAGAATCCCTAAAATCCATATCTAATCCTACTGCATGTTCAACTCCTAGAAACTTATTTGCAACCTCTGCC
Source organism: Clostridium sp. C8 (assembly GCF_001010885.1). NCBI lineage: Bacteria > Bacillati > Bacillota > Clostridia > Eubacteriales > Clostridiaceae > Clostridium > Clostridium sp. C8. Next base: position 10,796 of record NZ_LBMX01000109.1, read on the forward strand.
ATCGCCGATGCAACTCTTCCATGAGTCATTACTATAACAGCCACTTTACCTTCTTCACTTTTCGATTCTCTTCTATAGTTTTTTAAATACATCGTAATAAATCCAATTTCGTCTTCAGGTATATCTATATCTAATCTTTCCTTTACTATTTGACACATTTTCCTAGCTACATTAAATTCTATATCATATTTTTTCTTTATAATTTCAATCTTTGGATTTATTATTTCTTTACCGTTACGTATTCTTTCATAAGTAGAATTTAAATGAACTGCTAAAGGATATATTATATCTGCTTGCAACCCAGGGAGCTCTTTCTTTGCAAGTTTCACCATAGTCTTTACAGTTTCAAGACTTTTAACACCTACTAGATTCATTAATTCATCAGTATTAACAACTGTATAATTAATAGCCTTTGCTCCTCTAATAAGTTCAAGCTCAACTTGTTGGCTTAATATCTTCGATGTTTCTTCATCACTATATCCAATAAATTTAAGTTCCGATTGTCTTTTCTCTATAAATTTATATATGTTTGTATTTTTATTACTTTCGATTTTTTCCTCTCTAGCACCCTTTATTCCTTTTTCAGATATATAAATATCTTCCACTACAAACTTTTCTATATCTGAATTATTAATTTTAACTCTTCTACTTTGTTCTTTTATATAATCAGGTAAATGTCTTTCATTTATGTAAAGTCTCTTATCATGTTTTATTTTATGTTCTAAAAAACTTATTGCACAAGCAACTTGAATATCACTTTTTAATTGCCCAATATTGCCTTGACATTCATATTTCATAAGTTCCTCTATTACTTTTTTAGATACTAACATATCTTTTTTAATCCTATAGCTTTCTTCGAAAAATGCTTGATTAATTAATTCAAACCTTTCTTCAAATGGTCTATCTTTAATTGCTGGAATTTCAATAACCATAGGTATTCTTCTTCTAAATGTTAATAAAAGAGAACTTTCCACATTTTCAGTAGTAGCAGCAATTATCATTACATTACTTCTTCTTATTGTTTCGCTCTCACCCAATCTTCTAAATGTTCCTCTATCTAATATGCTGAATAATATTTCTTGTCCTTCAGAAGGTAATCGGTGAATTTCATCTAAAAATAAGATTCCTCCATCACAAGCTTCAACTATACCTATCTTATTATCTGTAGCTCCTGTGTAAGCTCCTTTAACACTACCAAACAATTGCGATAATAAAAGCTGAGGATTGTCCGCATAATCTGCACAGTTAAAAACTATATATTTAGCTTCTTCTGAAAAGTTACTGGTACTCTTTGCAAATTCATACATGGCATCAGCTAAATAACTTTTACCAACTCCAGAAGGTCCTAAAATTAGAACATGCAATCCATGAGGTGGATAGCTAACTGCAGCCTTTGCTTGTTCAATTTGCAACTTAAGACTTCCATCATATCCTACTACTTTTTTAAAGAAATTATTTTCTTCTATGTTATTTTTCATCTCCTCTTCAGAAACTTTATTTATTTTATTATTTGGTATTTCATTAAACTGCTTTTTATCTAAATTAGATAATATTTCTTTCTTTATGTTTGCTGCTGCATATCTTTCTATTTTATATCCTTTTTCTTTTAATGCTTCTGCTAAGGCTCTATCAGAAATATTTTTATTATTCTTTAAAATATCTATTGCATCATTTTTTATATACTCTAATCTCCTACTTCTTGAATTTCCTATATTATTTTTCTTTCTATACTCAGTTATAACTTCCCTTAGTAAATTTAATTCATTTGCTATTTCCTCATCAGTTAAAGGATTTTTCTTATCTTCTAATTGCAATATATCTTTTATCATTTTTCCTATATCCATATTACTATCCCCCATCTTAATTTAAGAATTATTTAAAACTCTCTATTTATTAATTTTTAAAATACTTGAAACTCTAAGTAACTTTTATAAGAAATACTTGTATAATTAATAGCTTTCACGTGTTTCTTTCGTTATAAAAATAGTGTTTACAATATCAACATTATTAATACAATGTGAAAAGAGAAGTCTAATCTAAAAAGATAAACTCCTCATTTTAACTTTAATTAAATCACTTTTTCAAATGCAACTCTTTTTGCTTTATCTTCTAGATAAATAACTCCACAATATTTAAAATCATTTTTATTTAATAGTTTTTGCATTACTAAGTTTTCTTCGTGTGTATCTATTTTTATACTTTTTATACCTTTATCTTTACAAATTTTTTCTATACTTTTTATTATTTCTGTTCCTGTTCCTTTTATATTATATCTTCTAGATGTCGCTATTCTATGAATAACAGCATATTCATTATTAGATATCCATTTTCCATCATAAATTAAATCGTATGTTTTTTCTTTATCAAAAGCTAGCGCAACAGTACCTATAATTTTATTATTATCTTCTAATACATAACTATGTTTATTTTCTATATCCCTTAGTATGACTTCCTCATTAGGATATCCCTGCTGCCACTGATCAATTTTACTTTCCCTTAAGAATTCCTTAGCTTCGTTTATTATTTCTATTATGTACTTTAAATCATCTTTTCTTGACTTTCTTAACTCCATTTTTTTATCCTTTCTAAAAATACATATATTATAACTTATATACAAAATTTATTAACTAGTATTATACAGTAGATTATCCTTTCTGTAATTATTAATAAAGTAAATTTCAAGAATTTATTAAATTAATAAAAAAGACTATATCTTACTCTTAAAATAAGATATAGCTCTTTCTTCAATCTTTATAATATTACTTTAATTTATTACCTAATTGTTAATTGAACAAAATATTATCTAGATATTTTCCCCACGCCATAGTCTACTAAATTTTCCACTTCTTCTATACTTACTAAATTTGCATCTCCATAAATTGTATGTTTTAATACAGAAGCTGAAACTGCAAATTCACAGATATATTCTGGAGTCTTTTTGTTTAATATACCATAAATTACTCCAGCTGTTAATGCATCTCCTCCACCTACTCTGTCAACTATATCATCAATTGTTTGAATACTTGATGAAAATAAAGTTTTATTAGTATAATAATTGCATTGTAATGTATTTACCGATGATGATTTTATATCTCTAAAGGATGAAAAAATATGCTTTATATTAGGATATTTTTTAGAAATCTCATCATAATAATACTTTAGCTTTTCATATTTATCTTCTAAATTACATTCCATATTTAAAATATTTTCTGCATCTAAGATCCCACCAGAAAAAATATTAACATATGGTAATACTTTTTCAGTAACTTGACTTGCTTCCTCTAGACTCCACATTTTTGCCCTATAATTTGAATCATAACTAACTAAAATATTATTTTCTCTACAGTATTCTAATATCTTAAAAGTTAATTTTCTTGTTTTTTCAGCAATAGCTAGGGTTATTCCTGAAAAGTGGAATATATCAACATCTTTTAATGCTTCTTCAATTGAAAAATCATCTTCTGAAATATAGCTGAAGGCCGAATCAAGTCTATCATATATAACTTTTGAACTTCGGTTACCACTACCTGCTTCTAAAAAATATATAGGTGTTCTCTTATTTTCCCTACTTATAAATCTTGTATCCACATTTTTTGATTTTAAGTATATAAGCATTGCTTCTCCTAAGCTATCACTTGAAATTTTTGTAATTAACCTCGTATCTACCTTAAAATTTGCTAACGAAATTAATACATTAGCTTCTCCACCACCGTAGTTTACATTAAATTCATTTGAATTTGATATTAATACTCCTTTTTTAGTAGCTAATCTTAGTAATATCTCTCCTGATCCAGCAACTTTCATATTAAATACCTCTTGCTTTATTAAATTTTTCTATATATTGTTTACAAATCAATTCTATTTCATCAAATTTTCCTGCTTCACCAAGCTTATTTAATTCTCCACCAATCCCTACTATTGCAGCTCCGGCTTTTACCCATTTATCTATATTTTCTAAATTCACTCCACCTGTTACCATTATGTTTGCATATGGAAGTGGTGCCTTTACTGAACTTATATATCCTTGTCCAAAAGCATTTCCTGGGAATAATTTAATAACATCTACTCCACTTTCATAAGCTGTTACTATTTCATTTATTGTCATTACTCCTGGTATATAAGGAATATTGTATCTATTACAAAGCGTTGCAGTATCTTTATTAAAGGATGGAGAAACTATATATTGTGCTCCCGCTAATATTGCCATTCTTGCAGTTTCTGCATCTAAGACTGTTCCAGCTCCAATTACAACATCGGCATCTTTAGAATACTTTTCTGAAAGTTCCCTTATTATTTCATTAGCAAATTTATTTGTATAGGTTACTTCTATTGCTTTTACACTTCCATTAATACAACTTTCTGATATTTTAACTCCAATTTCTTTTGTGGTACCTCTAACTACAGCCACTACTCCACAACTTTTTAAAGCTTCTAAAACTCTTAATCTAAACATACTACATTCTCCTATAAATTTTATATACTATTTTCACAAATAACTTTTATGTTTTTACATTAATACTTAATAATTGTAAGCTTAAGGAAATTAATTATTCCATATATCCACCTTTCATTGGTGAAACAGCTTTCTCTGAAAATATCTTTAGTATTCCTGATTTATATTTATTTTGCCTTGGTTTCCATTCTTTTCTACGCTCAATTAGTATTTTATCTATTTCTTCTAAATCTAACTTTTTACCATTAATACCTATAATTTGTATAATTCTTTGTTCTATATCAATTTCAATCAAATCATTTTCTTCAACTAAAGCTATTGGACCGCCTACTGCTGCTTCTGGTGAAACATGTCCTATAGCTGGCCCTCTTGAAGCTCCTGAGAATCTTCCATCTGTTATAAGAGCAATACTTGAAGATAATTCTTTATCTGATGAAATTGCCTCTGTTGTATAGAACATTTCTGGCATCCCGCTTCCCTTTGGTCCTTCATATCTTATAAATACAGCATCACCTGGTTTAATTTTTTTAGATAATACTGCCTCAATTGCTTCTTCTTCACTATCAAATGGCCTTGCTTTTAAAATTGCTTTATGCATTTCCTTTGGTACAGCTGAATGTTTAACAACAGCTCCTTCTGGTGCTATATTACCTTTTAATATAGCAATAGCTCCATTTTTGCCTATTGGATTTTTATATGGTTTAATAATGTCTTCTTTACTTAAACCAGTTCCTTTTAAATATTCATTACATTTTTCATAGAATCCATTTTTCTTTAAATCTTCTAAGTTCTCACCTAAAGTTTTTCCTGTAACTGTCATTACATCTAAATGTAATAAGTCTTTAACTTCTTCCATAACCGCTGGAACTCCACCTGCATAATAGAAGTACTCTGCTGGCCACTTACCTGTTGGACGAATATTTAATAAATATGGTGCATATCTATGTATCCTATCAAAGCTTTCTGCATCTATATCTATTCCAAATTCATGAGCTATAGCTGGAATATGAAGTAATGAATTAGTTGATCCCGAAATAGCTGCATGTATTATTATTGCATTTTCAAAAGATTTAAGTGTAACTATATCTCTTGCCTTCAAATTTCTCTTGGCTAATTCAATAATTTGCTTTCCTGCTTCTATTGCTACGTTTTCTAAATCTTCGCATGTTGCCGGCATAACTGCACTTCCAGGTAGCATTAACCCTAATGCTTCTGCCATTATTTGCATTGTTGCAGCAGTTCCCATAAAAGAACATGATCCAGCTGATGGACACGCGTTATTTTTATAATAAGTTAATTCATCTTCAGTAATTTCTCCACGCCTTTGCATAGCACTATAAGTTCCTATTTGCTCTAATGTTAAAAGATTAGGACCTGCTTTCATTACCCCGCCAGTAACGACAATTGATGGTATATTTATTCTTCCTATTGCCATTAAATGTGCTGGTACACCCTTATCACAACTAGTTATAAATACCCCTCCATCAAAAGGTGTTGCATTAGCATGAATCTCTATAAGTGATGCTATCGTATCTCTGGATGCTAATGAATAATTTATTCCATCATGACCTTGTGCCATTCCATCACATATATCTGTTGCAAAAAATCTTGATGCCCTTCCCCCCTTATCTGCCACTCCCATAGCTGCATTATTAGCAAATTTAAGCAAATGCACACTTCCTGGATGACTATCTCCAAATGTACTTTCAATTATTATTTGTGGTTTAGATAATTCCTCTGACGTATATCCCATTCCTCTACGAAGCGGATCCATTTCTGGCGCAATCTTTCTAATATCTTGACTAATCATAATATCCTCCCTATTTTATGTTCTATTATTTAAACATAGCTCGGATAATGGAATATCCATCATCCGAGCCTATAAAATTCACTTTATACTCTATTATTTAAGTTCTGGCCAATAGCCTTTATTTGCTTCAATTAAATCATCTAAGATTTCTTTTGCTACTTTTGCGCTTGGTATAGTCTTAGATAAAGTAAGGGCCTGCCATAACTTCTGATAACTTCCTTCTATCCAGCCTTCAACAACTAATTTTTCTACTGCAACTTGTTGTTCCATTAATCCCTTTTGGAATCTTGGAATAGTTCCTTGAACTAAAGCTTCTGGACCATTACTTCCAACTATACATGGAACTTCAACCATAGCTGTTGGATCAAAGTTTTCTATTGCTCCTTTATTTTCAACTATTAATAACATTCTTTCGTGTGTGTTATATGCAATTGCTCTTGCCAAATCAACTATAAATGAAGCATGGGCATCTATATGGAATTCTCCACCCTTTGCAGTTCCAGCTTTTGTTATTTCTCTTGCTGCCTCAAATACATTCTTTTCTCTTCCATTCATTACTTCATTAGCTCTTGTAAATTCTTTATTAGAATGTTCTACAACATAATCTGGATATAAATAATATTTTAAATAAGTATTTGGTAAGAAGTTTGGATCTAATGCTATTAAATCTTTTGCTTTCTTATGAGTTTCTTGCCAGCTTGGTTCTGTATGTTGAGTATCTACTTCAACTTGATTTAAATATCCATTTTCTGAAACATAATCTCTTAATTTAGGCATTAAATCGTTTCCTTCTTTATCTCTAACACTAGTCCACCATCCAAAGTGATTTAGCCCAAAATAACTGACTTCTAAATCTGCTGGAGTTAATCCAACTATTTGAGACATACGTCGTAATGTTCCGACTGGCATATCACAAATATTTAATACCTTTGATTTTGGTTTTAATACACGGCAAGCTTCTGCAACTATTGCTGCTGGGTTAGAATAATTTAGCATCCAACAATCTGGAGAGTATTTTTCCATAAGATCTATTAATTCCATCATTCCACCTATAGAGCGCATTCCATAAGCTATTCCTCCTGGCCCACATGTTTCTTGACCTACAACCCCATATTTTAGAGGAATTTTTTCATCTTTTTCACGCATTTCATATTTTCCAACACGAATATGTGCCATACAAAAATCTACATCTGTAAATGCTTCTTCTGGATCTGTTGTATATGAAAATTCTATATCAGGTGCATTTTCCTTTAATAATATTTCTAATGCTTCACCTATTACTTCTTGACGTTCTTTATCATTATCATATAATTTTAATTTACGTAATGGAAAACGATCTACATTATCTAGAAGCATCATTACAATACCTGGTGTAAATGTACTTCCTCCTCCTGCTATCACTACAGAAAACTTTTTATTCTTATCCATAAAATTAGCCACCTTTCCTATTACAGTTTATAAAATTCAATTATTATATTTATTTAAATTTTATTTTGTTTTTGTTACTTACAAGCACATTATAGACCAGTAAATACTTATGGTAAACAGTTTCTATACTCAAAGAAACATGTTACCTTAGGTTGTAACATGTTCTCAAAATATTTGAATATTCTTAACTCTCTACTCTATATTTACATGATTATTTAACACTTCAATATTTGATAAATTATCTCTTTTACTTAATAAAAGACATATCCAATCTAAAACTATATGAGTAGCTTGATCAAATAATGAGCTTAATAACTGAATAGACCCTTGGTCTCCATCCGATTTAACCTTTCCTGGTACCTCTAAAATAACGTCTGCAATTTCAGCTAAAGGAGATTTCCTTTTACTTGTAACCACAATCACCTTAAGGCCTAACTCTTTTGCTGCTCTTGCATTACTCAATGTGTTTTTTGTAGTTCCAGATCCAGATATAGCAATATATATATTATCTTCTTTTAAGACAGGAGTAATGGTTTCCCCTAAAACATACGACTTATATCCTATATGCATTAATCTCATTGCAAAACCTTTCGCCTGAAAACCACTTCTTCCTTCTCCATCTACAAATATAGAGTTATCCCTTTTTAAAGTATTTATTATTTTATATATTTCGTCTTCATTAACTTTTAAAACAACATCATTAACTTCTTTTAATATTTCTTTTATTATACTCATATAAATTCTCCCTTAAACTTCTTTATTTCATCCCTTGGATTTTCTTTTGATGTAATTGCTGATCCTACAACTACTATATCAATATTATAATTTTTAAATACCTCAATACTTTCTAATTTAACTCCACCTGATACTGCAATATGTTTAATATGTGGAAATTCCTTATTGAATTTTTCTAACTCATTTATAAAACTTCCCTTATTTTTCTTATCAGTAGATGTATGTATGCAATAAATGGCATCTTTGAAATTAGATATTTCTCTTATTTTATCTTCGGAACACTCCAACAAATCAATCATAATACCTTTGTTATATTTTTTAGAAACCTCATAGCACTTTTCTATAGTTTCTAATGATGAGTTTCCCATTACTGTTAAAATATCAAATCCACACTTATAGCCCATTTCAAATTCATAAGCACCTTCATCAATTGTCTTTATATCACCTAAAATTAAAGATTTATTTTTATTTAAATTTATTTTACTTAAAATTAAAAGTCCATAATCTTTTATTAAAGAAGTTCCTATTTCAATAATATCTGCCAATCCATCAAATTCATTTACTAACTTTAAAGCTTCTTCAATAGTCACTCTATCAATTGCTACTTGTAATCTCATTTTTTCTTTCCTTCTTACAAAATAAATATATTCAATTTATATATATTCAAATAGGAGTGACTAATTCAGCCACTCCTTATATTATATTTTAGTTTGATTCTATTCCAAGATATTCATCTACGCTTTTTCTTACACCTGTAACTCTCAATCCATAGATAACTTGAACATTCTCACCTTTAATTACAACACCATTTGCTGCTGTTTCGTTTTTTAATAAAGCTTCATTTACTAATGAAGAATCTTTTACTATTAATCTTAATCTAGTGAAGCAATTATCTACTTTTACTATATTATCTACACCACCAAGTCCTTCAACTATAACTGGTGCTAAATTTGCTTCTCCTGATGCTTTAGTATCTACTGACTCTTTGTTTGATGTAGCCTTTGCCTTATAATCACTCTTTGTATAAAGCTTAGTTTCGCCTTCTTCTTCTCTTCCTGGAGTTTTAAGTTTAAACTTAGTTATTACAAATCTAAATATTAAATAATATACTATGAATTGACCTATACCAACTAATATATACATTGGCCAACCTGTTTTTTCTATTCCAAGTGGAAGGTTATATAATAAGAAATCTATTAATCCATTTGGACCTATTGCTGTAACTCCTAAAAGATTTAATATTACCATTCCAAGTCCACTTAATACAGCATGAATTCCAAACAATACTGGTGCTACGAACATGAATGAAAATTCAATTGGTTCCGTAACTCCTGCTAAAATAGATGTAACTGCTGCTGGAATTAAAATTGCTTTGATCTTAGTTTTGTTTTGTGGTAATGCTGTATGATACATTGCTAAACATGCACCTATTAAACCAAACATCTTTGAAAGTCCTCTAGCATCCCAAATTACTGATGCTGAAAGTTTAGCTATTGTTGGATCAGCCATTTCTGCAAAGTATATGTTTCTAGCTCCTTCAAAAACTTGACCACCAACTTCAGCAACTCCTCCTAATGAACTATATAAGAATGGAGTATAAACTAAGTGATGTAAACCTGTTGGAATTAATAATCTTTCTAATGTACCATATGTGAATATACCAAAGTTTCCTGAATTTTTTATAAATTCTCCAAGGTTATTTATTCCACCTTGTACTACTGGCCATATATAACTACATACTATTGCTAAAAGAACAGTTACTGGTATTAATATAATAAATACTAGTCTTGAGCCTCCATATATTTGAAATGCTCCATCAAATTCTTTTTCGCTAAATTTATTATGAAAATATGCTACAACTATACCTAATATAATTCCTAAGAAAACTCCCATATCAAGTATTTGTACACCTAATACAGTTGTTTGACCGCTTCCTCTTAATGCATCAGCTGGTGCTAGTTTTCCGTTTAAATTTAAAAATATATTCATTGCATTTATAAATACTAAAAATACTAATAATGATGTGAAACCTGCTTCTGCTTTTTTCTTTTTAGCAAGTCCTACTGCCAAGCCTACACAAAATATAATACCTAAATTTGTTAATACAGAAACTAATGAGCCTGACAACATTTTTCCTAATCCAAATACAAGATTATTCTTTAGAAATGGTAAGTACTCCGCTAATTTAGCATTAGTTAGAATATTACCTATTGCAATTATTATACCTGCTATTGGTAATATTAAAACAGGTACAAACATTCCTTTAGAAAAGTTTTGTAGTTGATTCATTATCTTTTCTTTCATTTTCTTTACCTCCATATATTTTTTCTAGAAACCATTTACATTTTTCATTATAATAAGTGTTCTATTATCTGTATATAGATTTTGTCCTCAAAAAAACGTGTTACCCAATTAGATAACACGTTACTTAGAATTGCTATTTTTTCTCTTATAGTATTCGTATATCAATAGTTCTACTAATACCAATACCTTTGGAAAGAATGTATTAGGCATTAGATTTCTGTCGTCTAACTTATTGGCATCATCTATCTTTAAACTTACATCAGCAAGTTTGCTTATACTATTTTCAATTTCATTTGTAAAAGATATAACTTTTATACCATGTTCTTTTCCTGTTTTTACCTTATTCAAAACCATAGGTGTTTCTCCTGATTTTGATATGACTATAATTGCACTTATAAAATCTAAATTATTTTCAAAAACACCTATTGAATCTGTTCCATTTGATAATATACATCTTTTGCCCATTACTAATAGTTTCTTATTTATATAGTCTGCTACAATTCCTGAAAATCCATTTGCATAAATAAATATGAATTTGTTACTATCATCAAATAATATATCTACAAATTCATTAATTGCTTCTTTACTATTTCCTTCAAGTAAACTCTCCATATTTAAACTATCTAAAAAACCTCTTTCATTTAAGGTATCTTCAAATTCATTTTTTGTTAATGCAGCTAAATTATATTGCATTTCTAAGAATCCAGAATAGCCAAGCTTTTTAGAAAGTCTCATGATAGTTGATGTTGACGTAAAATTATTTTTAGCAATACCTCTGACGCCTAATTTATTAACTTGATCTATATTGTCTAATATATAATTTAAAACTTTTATTTCAATTTCAGTAAGTCCCTTATTTTCAATAAGTTTAGATAAATCCATTCTTTCCTCCATCTCAATTTATATTCCTATAATATTGAATCTTTAATACTATACTCTTATTAAGTTTTATATTTTTATATTATTTTCTAATTTTTCTATAGCTTCATTCATTCTCTTTATTTTAGTTTCCTCTTTTTTAGCTGAAGTTATCATTTGAAAATATTTTCTTTTTTGAGAATAAGATAAAGCTTCATAAAATTTATATGCTTTTTTATTCGCTTCAAGTTTTTCTTTAAATTCCTCAGGCAACTCTATAATTCTTTCTTCTTTATCTTCTTCTAATTCCACACTTATAATATCTCCATAAGTTTTATTAATCTTATTTCTTATCTCTTTTGTTATACCAATTATGTAACATGGTAATCCCATTTTTACTACTGATCCTATATATTCTACGTTATTGAATTTAGCTTTAACCTTAATTCTTTTGGCTCCAAATTCCTTTTCAATATCTATTGGAACTTCTATATATGATGCATCTTTATTTTCTATTTTCTTTATTTCAGCTTTGAATGTGTACACTTTCATCTTTTTCCTCCAATATCAAGTTTTATATTTAAATATTCTTATAATTATTAATTATATTTTATTAATTCCTAAAAGTATTTTAATTTTAACATAATATTAGAGAATATATTAAATTTATAATAAAAAAAACTAATATATTATCAATTTATATATTAAAAGTATAATCAATTAATTATATAAATTAAATAATATATTAGATTTTGCTTAAAGCATCACGTTTTTTAACTTAAACATTACTTTCCATATATTTAATTAGTTTTTCTCTTGTTGGCAGTCCTTCATTATCACTTTCAAATGTAACTTGTATTGCCCCTATAGCATTAGCTCTTATTACAGATTCTTTAAGATTTAAACTTTCTAGCTTTCCGCTTATTATTCCTACCGCAAAACCATCTCCAGCCCCAACCGTATCAATTACTTTATCAACTTTAAATCCCCTTTGGAAATAACTTTCATTGTTATTTCTTACATAAGCCCCTTTACCCCCACACTTTACAACTATTTCATTAACTCCTAATTCATTATAAAAATCAGCTATTTTCTCTGGACTACTACTTCCCGTTAATATTAGTCCTTCTTCAATTCCAGGTAAAATTAAATCACATTTTCTAGCTAAACCATTTATAACTTCAATCATAACTTCTTTACTTTCCCATAATACTGGACGTAAATTTGGATCAAAAGTAATAAATATTCCTTTTTCCTTTGCCCTATCCATTAATCTATAAGTTGCTTCTCTACAGCCTTGTGATAATGCTGGTGGAATTCCAGTAATATGAAGTAATCTCACACCTTCTAAATCTATAGCTTCAATATCTTCTGCTTTCATTTTTGAAAAAGCAGAGTCTTTTCTATAATAAGCTGTTTCAGGATCACCAACTAAGACTTTACTTTTTAACATAATTCCTGTTTTATTTAATTTATCAAAAGTAACAAACTCTGTACTAATTCTTTCTTCCTCTAAATACCTTTTTATATACTTTCCAAGAGGATCTTCTCCTAATCTTGTTATATACGAAACTTTATGCTGTAATCTTGTAAGACCTATGCACACATTTACCTCTGCCCCTGCTAATGATCTTTTAAAATTCTTTACTTCGTCTATATTTCCTTCATCTTTTGCTATAAATAAAGCCATAGGCTCTCCAAATAATATAACGTCACTCACTTATTAATCCTCCTTGTATAATCTAGTTGTAACTGGTAAAAAACTATTTTTCTTTATATATCCATATCCTCTGCTTTAACAGCCTTGATTAGTTTTTCACAGCGTTCCTTTAGTAAGTTAAGGTTAGATGAATTTATTCCTTTTGTTAAATAACCTCCAAATCCTGCTGCATAAGCCCCATTATCAAACCAATCATTAATATTTTTATCATCAACTCCACCGGTTGGCATAATATCTATAAAAGGCATTGGTGCTTTTATCCCTTTAATCATATTCATAGATATACAATCTCCAGGAAATAGCTTGACCACATCGCTTCCTGCTAAATAAGAGTTATATATTTCTGTTGGTGTTGCAGCTCCCATCGAACAAAAAACATCTTTTTCTTTACAGAACTGACCTACTTCTTCTACTATACATGGTGATACAATAAAATCTGCTCCATTTGATATTGCTAAGGCTGCCTGTTCTCTAGATAAAACAGTTCCAGCTCCAATAAGAGCATTAGGTAAATTCTTCTTTAAATTTTTGATTAATTTTTCTGCTCTAGGCAAACTAAATGTAATTTCTAAAGTTGTTATTCCTGATTCTACAAGAGTTTTACATATAAGTTCTGCTTCCTCTAAATTATTTCCTCTAATCACTGCTATTAACTTTTTCTTCATTATCATTTTTACTTCTTGTTTATTCATATAAGCTCTCCTATCATGAAATTTATTTATTATAAAAATTGGGTTGAATTTAAATGATTATTCCATCCTTCAAATCCAACCCACCTTAATGTATTATTATTTTTCTTAAATCCTATAATAACTTTATTCTTCTATTTTTTTCATCAAATACAGTTAATTTTCCATATATGCTATGGTTGTTTTCACTTATATAAAGCTTATCGCCTTTAAAAGTATCATAAGCACAATAATAAACAGAAAATTTCTTATTTGTATCGTTAATTTTAATTTCAAAGCCTATTATTTTATCTTTATTTGCTGATGAATTGCTCCCATTTTGATGAACATTTACTTTCCTAACACTTAATAAATCATACTCATAAAATGCTTCTACTTTATTGCCTCTGTCTGTAAAAAATTCTTCTGATATCAATTTATCATTATTACATAATTGATTATATTTATTAGAAAATATACTCTTACTGTGTTTAAATTTCTCACCATATAAAACATCCGCTGCAAAATTTCTTTTATTTGTCTTCATTATATATTTTTCACCATTAATGCATTTTGCTGTTGGCTCAATATTATAAATTGAACGCCATTTATGTTTGCCTGGATATTCAATATTGGTAAATATAATAACAATATTCATTTCTGACTGTATAAAAACAGTTCTTTTAATTATATATAGTTCTTCCCCTTGGATATCTTTTTTATTTTTTAGCTTATTTATTGATTTTCCAACCCAAGAACTTTCTAATACTATATAATTACCATCTTGAACATAATTATTAGATATAGGATCTTGTATTTCGTCATAAGACCAAGCTCCATTAATAATAAATCCCTCTTTATTATCAACATCCACTGTGTTATGCATCCATTGCCTTTTTAAACTGCTTCTAATAACAGAATCCTGTTGATATGTAAATCTACCTGGATCTCCTATTAAATCTTCTTTATTCAAACTTATTGTTACACTTCCAAGTGATGCATGACCATGTCCACTACCATGACGTCCATTAAACATTGTTATCAAATGTTTTTTATCTTTATATGCTAAAAAACCACTATCTTTTTGCTTAAAACACCCATTAATATTTTCATTTTCTTCATAATTGAAATTAGACATTTTATCATATTTCTTACCAACAAATAAAATTCCTTTTTCATTATTATATACTTTTTCAGACGTTAACCCTAAACATCTATATATACTATATACGTAAGAAAAATCGACACCGTCACTATCATGTAGTGATAATAATTTATTATTATGTTTAACATAATATTGTGATGCATAAATTAACGGTTTTAGCTTCTCACGAATATTTACCTTCATTTCTTGCTTTGTATATTCTGCATGCATTATTACATAAGCAATACTCAAAACAACTTCATGATGATAAAGAGGGCTTTGTTCCCATTGAATTCCATCCTTATAAAATTGTATTTCAATTTGATCACTCAATAAATTCCACGCCCAATTTTTATGATCTTCATCTACTAGTTCAGGAAATAATATCGATACCGATAATATTCCCGTTACTAATAGTACCCCCCAGTTACTTAAGAGCTGCTTTGGTTTATACTCTTCATAAAGATAGTTTAAGTGTACTTTTAAAGACTCCTCAAAAAGTTTTAACTCTTCTGTTGATAAAACTAGATCACGACCTAAATATATAAGGCTTCTCATCCAATTTGATAATCTTATTCCAGTATCAATATTACGCCAAGAATCTTTGTTGTTTTCTGATGGAATTCCATTATGAGTTATAAAACTAAACAAATAATCTTTCCATTTCAATAAATATCTTCTATCTTTAGTAAGCCTATAGGCTACAGCTAAGTCAATCATAAATCCATGTCTGCTTAACATAAAAATCCATTCTGGATCTCCATTAAGAGATTTATTCCAATTAACTCCATCAAATATATATGGGATAGAGGTTGATTCCATATCCATAGGATCATTATAAATAATTATATTTTCACATAATAAATTACCTTGAAATCTTGCTCTTTTTATTTCCTTACTACAATTACTTTTAACTTTTTCTTCCCAAGTTCCTTTTAAAAATTCACTACTATACCTGTTCACTAAATCAAAAGTTATCATAATTTAATATCCTCATTTTCTTCTTCCTATAATACTAGATGGTAAAACTTCTATTATAACATCTTTAGCTATTTCTATAGAATAACTATCTTTATTCTTATGCAATATCACGCCCAAAACTCCTGAACTCAATACAATTTTTTCACCAATTTTAAGCCCTTCAAGAAAACTTGAATGTTCTTCACTATTCTTCTTTACTCTTTTATATTGAATAATTGACGATAGTATAAAAAATGCTAAAGATGTTATAATAATTATTATTATAAAAGTTATATTATTTTTACTCATTATCCCATCATCCTAGCACTTAATAGAGTAGTTGTTTCTTTACATTCATCAATAGACTTAAGTAATGTATCTTGCAGTTCATCATCTGAAACTTCACCAAAAAGACTTTTCATTACTATATCAACAATTAATGCCAGATTAACCCCGGAAATAACATATTGATTTTTATTACCAGATTCTAATACTAAACGAGCTGAGATTTGATGAGGAGCTCCTCCAGTTAAATCTGCTAGTACTATAGCATGATTGTTCTGATCTAAAATAGATTTTAATTGTTCTTCAAATTGCTCATGTGTTAATTCACCATTTAAATTTAGACCTATAATATTTTCATTTTCTCCTACTAGTAGAGATACTGCTGATAAAATTCCACTTGGAAAATTTCCATGTCCTACTATAATTATCTTTTGCATTTCAATACCTCCTAAACCAGGATACCAAAGTATGAAAGTACTATACCTAATGCAAATAATAAAGCTAGTAACTTATATGTTGACCATTTATATTTTTTTACTAATACAAATACTATTATAGTAATAACAGCAGGTAACATATTTGGAAGTATCTTATCTAAAATTCCTTGAAGAGAAACTACTTGTTCTTTTGTATCAGCTCCTGCTGCAAGGGTAGTAGCGTATTGAATACCTATCTTCGCCTTTACAAACGAAACTGCTAATGCAGAAATTACAGTAACACCAACAATATTTGCTGCATGAGATATTTGTCCAATTTTTTCACTTAAAGTAGCAATTACACTAGTTCCAAGTTTATATCCTAAATGTCCCATTAACAATTTAACAATAAACAATGTAACATTTATAGTTATAAAGAAAGCCATAGGTGCAAAGCTTAATCCATCCATTGCTAATCCAGCAAAAATTGTTGAAAATAATGGAGCTACACCAAATTGTGCAAGAGAATCACCAATACCTGCTAAAGGGCCCATCAAAGCCATTTTAATGCTACGAGCATCTTCTACATCTTCACCATGATCAAGCATTGCTAATTGTAAGCTTGTTATAAAAGGTACCATATGAGGGCTTGTGTTATAAAATTCAATATTTCCACCAGCTATTTCTTTTAGCTTATCTGGTTCATTTTTAAAAATTTTCTTTAACGCTGGTAATATTGCAAATAAATATCCTGTTCCTTGATATGAATTATAGTTAAATCCATTTTGTAGATAATAAGCTCTTAAAGAAGTATTTAAATAATCTTTTGATGTTAATACCGGTTTTCTAGATGCCATTTGAAAAATCCTCCTCTTCTACAGCAACATTTGAAGTGCTAGCTACTACAACTTGTGCTTTTTCTGTATTTAAGTTATACATAATTATTGCAAATACTGCTCCGACTAGTGCAGTAGCCATAGTTGGTAATCCTAAATATGAAACACATATATATCCTAATAACACATATGGAATGTATTCTTTCTTTAACATAACTGACATAATCATTGCAAATCCTATTGCAGGTACAAGTCCACCAGCAACTGAGAATCCTTTAACTAACCATTGTGGTAGAACATCAACAAATGCTTGTAAAGCAGGTAAACTTACTGCTGATGCTAGACCTACTATAAATCCAACAACTAAGAAGCCTATAAATGTAAGATTAGCAACCACATTGAATTTACCATACTTACCTTCTTTTATTAAATTTTTAGCATTACTTGTTGTTCCAGAGAAAGCAGTATATAAACTAGTAGTAAGCAATTGGAATAATACCGCAAACGGGAATGATAGTGATAAGGCTGATTCAGGAGTAACTCCTTGATTTTTTAAAGTTATAGCCATTATTGTTCCAACGATTCCAGGTCCTAATTGGTTTGGAGGAACTGTACCACCTGCACCAACACCAAATCCCATGAATGCTAATTCTGCTAATGCCCCGAATGTTAGAGCCGTTGGGATATCCCCTAAGATTAATCCAACAAAGAATGCCATAACAATTGAACGGTTAGTATAAATACCTAATAATTGTCCTGCATAACAAAATGCAGTTACTAGTCCAATTAAAAGTGCTTGAACTAATGTAATTTCCATAATGTAATCCTCCTCTATTCTATAATATCGCCTTATTTAAAGCTTCTATTGTTTGAACACCATCATTTGATACTGGTGATGTTTTAGTATCAAATTTAATATTATATTTATCTCTTAATTTACGTAAAGCTTCCTTATCTTCTTCACCTAAATAAATAAATTGAGAAACCTTTTCTTTACCTTCAGCTGCATGCACATTACCTACATTTAATTCTTCCATCATAGGAAATCCGCCTTCAGCTAATCTTAATGCGTCCTTACAATCTTTTACAACA
This sequence comes from Clostridium sp. C8, assembly GCF_001010885.1. Lineage (NCBI taxonomy): Bacteria > Bacillati > Bacillota > Clostridia > Eubacteriales > Clostridiaceae > Clostridium > Clostridium sp. C8. The sequence continues at coordinate 29,505 of NZ_LBMX01000109.1, forward strand.
ACAAAAATAGTTTGGTTTGGTGCAGCTTTCCAAATAACCTCATTGGTTCTATCAATTGTCCAAAAACGCATATTAACTTCTTTTGGAATAACTGTTTTCATTAGCGTTTGTTGAATTGGATCTGTCGATACCTTATCATTTGCTACTATAACTAAATTAACGCCTAAACTTTTAACCCATAATGTACCTTGCCCATGAATTAAACGCTCATCTATACGTATTTTTTTTATATTTGGCTTATTTTCCATAACTATTCCTCCATTACATTAATAGAATTACCAGTACATATTCCAATTACTATAAAAGCGAATTAATGCCTCCATATAATAATAGTCACCCCATATATTTCCTTCATCAACGCCTTTGCCTGAATGCCATGAATAAACTCCATGGTTCAATAATGCGGTTGCTCCTTCAGTTAATTCTTTTGTATAATTGTTAATCAAACTTCTTAAAATTATGTGCTCTATATGTCTGTAGACATTTTTCATTTCATTACTTTCTGGCAAGAACTTATCCATTAAATTGAAGCCACAAACAGCAATCGCTGCTGAAGATGAATCTCTAGATTGTCCTGAATTATCATTAAAAATCAAATCCCAATAGCATACAAAGTCTTCTGGTAAACGATTTATAAAATAATTTGCTACTGCCTCAAAGTTTTCTAAACTTTCCTTTTGAGGGTTATAATAATAATTTAATGCTATTCCGTAAATTAACCACGCTTGTCCACGAGCCCAGCTAGAGTCATCTGAATAACCTTGCCTTGTTTTTCCCCCTATCGGATCTCCTGTTTCAGGATCAAAGTAAAAAGTGTGGTATGCAGATGCATTTTCTCTAATAGCATTTGAAATAGTAGTACCAAAATGTCTATCTGCAATTTCCTTATACTTACTATCTCCAGTTACGCTACTAGCCCAATACAATAATGGGATATTTAAAAGACAATCTACAATTAGTCTATAGTTATCACGAGCACCAAGCTCTCCCCATGCTTGTATAAATCCACCAACTTCTTGATAGCGACCAATTAATTTATCTGCTGCCATAACTGCAGCATCATATGCTAATTTATTTTCTGTTAATTTATATGAACTGACACAAGATGGGGTATATAAAAATCCTAAATCATGATGCTCAACTTCAATATTATTTATAATTCTATTATGGAAGGATTCTACATGCTTTTCAGCTATTCTTCTATATTTCTCATCTTTTGTGTACTCATATGCTAGCCACAATATACCAGTCCAAAAACCATTAGTCCACTCAGTATTATCCATCACTTCATAAGTATTATTCTTAGTTGCTGGAGTTGGAAATTCTTCTCCAAAAACTTCAATATTTCTATCGATTTTCCTAATACAATCATCTAAAGCATCTTTAATTTCTTTTTTGGTTAAAAATCCTCCATTTAAGTAACGCTCACTACCAACTAATGATTCTTTTTTAATTACTCGCATTTTTTTAACTCCTTAATGTCTTTTTCTATTCATCACTCGACATTATCTTCAGTTTGAATTTCAATTGAGTAAAATTTATAATGTATGTAGTTTCTAACAAATTCAAAAGGCTGCTTTTCTGGATAGTATGTTATTCCTTCTGATTTATAAACAGGTATATTTCTATCTATTTTTAAAATCTCACATACCTTATCCTCTACAATTGGAAACTCTATTTCTATTTTTTTCTTCATTGGCAATGTCATTAAATTTATTCCAAACATTTTCCTTAATTCATCTGAAAGCCTATTACTTTCTTTCAGCTCATTATATGGAAAGTTTTTTAAATACTTTTTAGGAATATAACTATTTTGTACATGCCAAGGTCTATCATTTACATAACCAACACGACAGAACTCTACTAAAATATCGTTTGATCTAACATTCAGTTTCTTTGCTATTTCTGGATTTTCTATTTCTTTTACATAAATTAATTTTTTACTTTCAACAATTTTATATTGCTCTTTAAACTCCTGAGTTATTGGACTACCTTCATCTATAAATGCACGTCTATGCTTAAAGTTTTTTCTTACAAATGTACCTTCACCTTGTTTTCGAATAAGGTATCCACTTAAAACTAAATCTTGAAGAGCTTTTACAACTGTTGTACTACTAACATTATAAATTTTTTTCAATTCTCCTTCTGAATATATCTTATCTCCGGGTTTGAATTTTTTATCTTCAATCATTTGAATAATGTCTTGTTTTATAATTTGATATTTAGAAACCATTTCTATTCCTCCTTAATAATATGACATGTTAATATGTTAAGTTTATTATATGTTATATCATTAAGGCCTTCAAGTTATAGTTTCCATTTAATAATTAATATCAAACTCTTAAATTATCTACTAAGTAGATTTTTAATTCATTTTAGTAATTATGAATCTTAGAATTTTATAATTAATTATATAAATTTAAAAGTCATTTTTTTGGTTTAGTACTTAACCTAATTACAACTTAACATGTTAACCTGTTAATGTAATAATATTATAGCTAGAAACCGTTGTCAAGATATTAAAAAAATTTTTGTTGAAATTTTTTTAAATATAAAAGCATTATCCCTATGGATAATGCTTTCAAATTTTTATAAATTCATTAAAATACTAAAAAATATATGTTAAAATATATCTATAAACTAGCCTTTTAGGAGATTTTATGAATACATTAACTAAAAATATTTTACTAAAAAAACTGGGTGGTCTAAATAATTCAAATTATCTATTGGAAATACAAAATTCAAAATATGTCTTAAGAATTCCAAGTAAAAATAATACTAATAATTTTTCAGATGAACATGATATTTTAAATATAGTTAATCCACTTAACATTTCTCCTGATATTCTTTACCACAATAAAGATACTGGAGTCTTATTAAGTGAATTTAAGAAGTCTATTAAAATCAATCTAGAATTTTATAATTCACCTATTTTCATTAATGACTTGATTTCTATATTAAAAAAACTACATGGCTTAAAATGTACTAATTACTTTAATCCTTTTAAGATAATTAATGAAAATATTAATTTTTTACTTAATTCAAATTTTAACTTTAATCATGACATAAATATATTAATGAAAAAGCTAAACTTATTAGAATATACTTTAACACAAAACATCCATTACGGATTATGTCATAATGATTTAAATATATCTAATATTTTATATAGTAAGGATTCTGTATATCTTATTGACTTTGAATTTTCTGGAATGGGAGATATTTTTTTTGACTTAGCTACTTTATCTTGGTTTTTAAATGATGAAATGAGAAATGAATTGATTAAAAATTATTTTGGAAACTACTCTTCATATCTAAAAGAAAAATTAGAAAACTACCTTTTTGTAGTTAAGTTTTGGAATGCAACATGGAGTTTTATAAAATCCATGAATAATAATTCTAACTATGACTATAAACTTGGGGGTAATATGATATTAGACGATTTAATAATATCCTTATAAAATCGTCTAACTATCTTTATCTATATATAATTATTTATTTTCTTTTCATACTTTTGATAATAACCTTATTTTCTTTAGAGACCTTTAATGACTCACAAATCTTTTGTAATGTTTTATTATATGTAAAATTATCTAAACTATTTTTCCTTAAATATTTTATTGTTAATTCATCATATTTCACATAGCAAACTGATATTGCCCAAGCAACAGCCATTTTAACATAATATCCCTCATGTTTAATCTTATCTAATTTACTTAAAACTAATTTAATATAATCTTCTTCTATGTAATAATTAAGTAACATAACGATTGCAAATCTTACTTCAAATTCATTTTTAGACAAAATATATTTTTGTATAAATTCCCACACTTTTTCTTTGTTATTATTAGTGAATTTTAATCCATTACAAAAACTATCGCAAACAGACCAGTTATTAATCTTTGCTACATATTTTCTTATAACTTCTAAAATTTCGTCTATATCCACATCCTTAATGTATCCAACTACCATACCTTGTAGCATAATCTCTTCAAAGTAATAATCTCTTGGACTATTTAAGTAGCTTCTCCAATCATCCTTTGCTATTTCTTTTGCCATCCTTCTTAAATTTGGCAGTCTAACTCCAAGAATATTTTTAACTCCTGGTAAAAGCTTCGAAGAAAACTCTCTATAATTCTCTTCAGATAAATTTACTAGCTCTTGCCTAATCTTTAAATTAATCTCTTCACTAAGATTAACCTCCAAACTATCCCCTCCTATGACATATATTAATTCTATAAATGATTTTTACCTTCTATCTCTAACAATTTTTCTTTCATTTTTAAACCTCCTGCATATCCAACTAATTTCCCACTTTTCCCTATAACTCTATGGCATGGTATTATTATTAATATTGGATTTTTATTATTAGCCATCCCTACAGCTCGAGCTGCCTTTGGATTTCCTATTTTTTCTGCTATTTCTTTATAAGTTACCTTTTGCCCATAAGGTATATTAATAAGTTCATTCCACACCTTACTTTGAAATTCTGTTCCTTCTAACTCTAATGGAATACTAAAATTCATTCTACTTCCAGATAAATACTCATTAAGTTGATTTAATGCCTCTTTGATTAGTTTAGTTTCTCTTATCTCTACATCATCTTCAAGTTTTAGCTTTTCTTTTGTATAAATATTTGTAATACCCCTTCCATTTTCAGCAATCCCAATTTCTCCAATTATAGTTTTATAGTAAAAAATACTTTTCATATAACTCCTTTCAAGTTTATTTCACAAATAAACTATTAATCATTTTATACGATAACTTCTAGGATTTATACCTTCAACTTTCTTAAAATTATCATAAAATGTTGATAAACTTTTAAAACCACATTCATAAGAAATTTCAATAATTGATTTATTAGTAGTTTTTAAAAGTTCTTTTGCTTTTTTTACCCTAAGTTTTGAGATATATACTCTAGGTGTTAAATTAAAAACTTTATTAAAAATTCTTAGTAAATGACTTTTTGCTATATGTAATTCTTCTATCTTAGAATTAATTAATTCTTCATCATAGTAATATTTATCATAAATATCCTTAATATTATTAGCAATATTAATACTAGGATTATATTCTATTAAATCAGGTCGGCACCTCTTACAAGGTCTAAATCCACCTTCAATTGCTCCTTGTGCTGTAGAGAAGAATATTACATTTTCCTTAACTGGATTCTTTGATTTACAAGATGGTCGGCAAAATATTTTCGTAGTTTTTACTCCATAAAAAAACTTTCCATCATATGTTGAATCATACTCTATAACAGCCTTCCATTTTTCCTCCTTTTTCATATATCTACCTCCAACAATAATTTAACATATTGTTTTAAAAACTTCTTACGGATTTTTATCTTCTAATTTTAACATAAAAAAAGTATTGATTAACAAAAATCAATACTTTAAGCAGAATTATTCAATATATTTTAAGTGTCTATACTCAATATTTAACTTTAACGATAATTACTATTTTATATTAGTTAAGTCAAATAAATCTATGCAGCTACTTTAATAAAAGATTTCATATTTATATGGTATTCAATCTCTTTTTCAAGTTCTTTAGCTTGTTTAAAACCTACCCCTTTAAAAAGATTCTGAGATCTTTTATTACTCTTTTTAATTTTGGCTACGACATACTCAGCTCTCATATCAAAAAAAGCTACTTTTAAAGCTTCTAGCACTGCATTATGTCCTATCCCTTTACCCCATAGATCTTTTTCACCTACTGCGATAACGACTTCTACGAATTCACTTTTAGGAACTAATCTTAAGAAGCCTATTGTTCCATATATATTTTTTATAGTAAAAAATCTACAATTATTATTAAAAAGATGAGTTAATATCGGCATGTTTACCCTATTTATAACGTTGATTAAATTTCTTTTTACATTAGTATCTTCATTTAAATAACTTATTATTTCCTCATCACTAAGCCAATTGCATATTTTCTCTGCATCAGATCTATACACTTCTTGACTAAGATTAATACTGTTTACTTCCACAAAGTACAACTCCTTAGCTCTATTATATAGTTTGCAAACTTTATGAATTAATAATTACTAGTAACAATCATATCTTACTATTATTATTAATATAAGTAAAAAGCAGTATTCTCTGTTGCTCAAGTTTAACTTGGCTTTCTTATTCTTTTCTCACTTTTCTATCACTTTGCCACAATGTTTATTTTTCCCATAAATAGTATTTAAATTCCATTTAAAGTTATTAAAAGTATTTTTTTGGTAATATCATTATGCTTTATAAAGTGTTTTGCATAAATTTTTTAAAAATATTTTTTTGTTCTTCATAATTTTTATATAATAATTCTGGATGCCATTGTACACCTAGAACAAATTTTTTATTATCCATATAAGCACTTTCTATTATTTCATCTTCACTTATTGCTGCTACTTTTAAATGTGTTGATAAATTCTTTATAGCTTGATGATGCATACTGTTTACTAATATTTCTTCTTTACCTGTAATATTAAATAATAATGAGTTTTCCTTTATTTTTACTTTATGACTTGGTACATAATAAGGTTTATCTTGTTTATGAACACTTTCAATATTATTATTTTTTTCTATTTTTATATCTTGATATAACGTTCCCCCTAAATATACATTTAAAAGTTGGAAGCCCCTACATATGGCAAGTAATGGTTTATCAAGGTTTAGGACTTCATCTATTAATATCTGCTCAGTAGTGTCTCTGCCATTATTTATATTTCCACAATACTCTGCTCTTTTTTCATTATATATAGCAGGATTTACATCTTGTCCTCCAGTTATTACAAATCCATCAAATTTACTAACTATTCTTCTAATGTCATTTTCATTATCTATAATTGGCAATATAACAGGAATTCCACCTAAATCTGTAATCACATTTAAATAAGAGGGTAACATCCAAATACTGTCTCTATCATCATCAAAAAGTGCTGTAACTCCAATAATAGGTTTAGTCATAGTATCCTCTCCTTTCTATCATACGTTACTTTATTGTTTATATTATATGTCTTTCAATTGATAAATGAAACACTGCCAATAAATTCCTTGCATTAGCTTCTTCACTAAATTCAGTTATCTTTACACTAAATTCCATAAGTATTCAATTCATCTAGATACTTTTTATATCTCAATTTTATTTGATAATGACATAATATTCTTTTTTCTATAATCATCAATGTAATCTAAATATTCTTTTAGCTTTTCATGCCATTCTTTTTCACTTTCAGTCCCATAATCGCTATCTAAATCCTTATTACTTGGTAAATATTTTATTAATAACGCTATTTCAATATCCTCTAATGAATTAAAAACTTTATAAAATTCATGTTCAAAAATACAATCTGCTCCTAATACATCTACTAAATCCCTTAAGCTATGGATATCTTCTTTAATTATTTTTATTTTATCTTCTACAGTATTACAAGTTCTAATTTCTTCAGTTACATATCTAAATAAATTATTTTTAATACTTTTTCTATCTTTATATTTTATAATATTTTCTTTTTCATTATTTGGAGTAATAAATATTTTATCTATTTTATCTATTTTATTTATATTAATTTCATGACTAATTTCTACAGAAATATTATTTAAATAATTTATTAATTCTTGATCATCTATAGAAAACTCACTACAAATTTTTTCTATAGCCATTAATATATTATCTTTAAGTTGAGGTTCTGATAAATCTTTAAGTTTATATTCAATATATATTTTATCAGAAGAGGTTATTAATAAGTTCTTAGCACTTCTATTTAATAAAATAGATCCTATAGAGTTTGTTAGTACAATTTTAAAAACATTTATTAATAAGTGATACGATTTTTTATCATATCCATTTAGTAATTCATCTATATCTTTGAAATTAAAATTAGAACAAAATAAATTTTCTAGATATAAATTTTTCAAATATCTCTCAATATATTCTACTCCAGCCAAATTTATTTCATAATTAGCTAACGGATAATCTATGGATCCTGGAACTTCATGGCTTTCATACCTTAAATTATATTCCTTAAAAAACAATGGAATTCCGTACTCAATAGTATCTATATAAGCATAATTTTTTATTAATAATTTAGTATTTATTATATATTCTAGCAAAGTAGTACATTCATTAAATTTAACTTTTAAAAGCTCTTGTCCTTTATTAAATATCTCTTTGATATTCTTCCTTTTAATTAAATCTATACTCTCAATAGCTTTAAAGTTATTTTTCAAGAATAAACTTATTGTGTAATATATAGATAAAAGCAAATTTTCTGCTACTTCTACTCTAACTGAAGTGCTTTCTCCCATTGTATAATAACCAACTGTTTCTTTTAAAATATCTATAATTTGAATTTGTATATTTTCAAATTGTTCTTTACTTAATAAATCATTTGAATAAGCATATTGTAATAAAGACTGAAAATAATATTCTTGACTTAATGATCCTTCTACTTTATCTGTATTCTTTATAATAAAATTCTTCACTATTTATCATCCTCTTCATCTTCATATTCATTCATACTTAAATAGTTTTTAACTCCATATTTTATATTATGGACAATATTATCTAGATATTTATACTTAAGAAGATCTAAGGAACCTTGGCACTCATTATCAAAATAATTTTTCATTAAATTTATTAAATCCTCATCACCTATTTCATCCATTGTTTCGTTTTTATAATAATAAAAAGTTTCTATTATATCATCTATAGTCTCAATATAGTTATATTGAGAAATATAAGGTGAATCACAAAAGGTTAATATAATCTTTTGAATTAGCTCTCCGTCTAATTCTATTCGGCCTGTTTTTATAAGTGATTCTTTTCTTGTCTGTAAAATTATATTTATATCTTCTGCTGAAAGCTTCAAACCATATTCTAAAGTTTTTTCATTACATTTTTGAACTTCTAAAAAAGTTTCTTTACTTACAAATAAATCTGAAATAGACACAATATTATTTTCCATAAATTAACCTCCAAAAATTTTATTTTTCCCTTGACTTATTTCTTTAAATGTGGTATGATTAAATTAATACACATTTTTATAATACCTAATTTTATCATTGTCTTTCAAAATAGTCAATGATATTTTTTATATACTTTTTTTAATTTCTATAGTTAACTTTTCTAATCTTATATCATTTATATGTATGTTTTTTACTTTTATATAAAGGAGGGTACAAATGTTAAGTAATACGATTTTAAACAGTCTTAATGAACAAGTTAATTTTGAATTTTATTCATCTTATACTTATTTAGCTATGGCATCTTATGCTGAATCTATAGATCTAAGTGGATTTGCAAATTTCTTTAGAATTCAAGCAAAAGAAGAATTAGATCATGCAATGAAAATTTATGATTACATATTTCAAAAAAATGGTGTTGTTAAATTAAAAGAAATTATTAAACCTCAATCAGATTTTAATAGTTTAATTGATTTATTTGAAAGAGGATATAAACATGAGCAATTAGTAACTAGCAAAATTTATGAATTAGCTGATATGGCTTTTGAAGAAAAGGAACACGCAACTATTAGTCTACTTAAATGGTTTATTGATGAGCAAGTCGAAGAAGAAAATAATTTTAATACTTTATTAAAAAAGCTAAGAAGAGCTGAAGATAATCCTGCTGCTATATATATGATTGATGAAGAGCTTTCTAAAAGAGTCTACACACAACCAACAACTACTATTTAATAAAATATCTATAAAAAAAATAGGAGCGCTCCTTTTAGGACGCTCCTATTTAAATATAAGAAAGTATAAAGGTTTTTGAAATTTAGGTAATTTCTTTATACCACGACTTTATCATTTCAATGTATAAAAACAGTTTCACTTTATACTTTCCTACCTTCACTTTTCAAGTGGCAATATTAAGTTTATATTGACTTGAAGTGAAAGCAGACCATGAATAAACTTACTCTCTTAGCCTACTTTATTTTATTTAATATTTCAATTCTTTTAGCTTCATATTCAATCTCGCTTATAATTCCATCATCTCTTAGCGATTTTAATTTTCTTAATTTCTCTTCAAAGTCTAATTCTTTTTCTTGATTTATATTATTTTCAAAATTTCTATCATGATATCCATCTGATTCTATATAAATTTCTTCACTTGGTATTCCTTTTTCACTAAATACATTTATACCATTAGTTATAGTTATTCCAACTGCCATGGATGTCCAAAAAAATCCGAATAGTCCAAATTGAGGTATTACTATAAATATACCTATTAAAACAAATATTATTCCACCTATAAACCCTGGAATAGAAGCTTGCCTACTAGGCTTAATTTTAATATTTTTTCTCATAACTTATACCTTACCCTTATATTATTCTATTACATTATAGCATTTTAAAAGGATTTTATCATAAGCTTTTGATATAAAATCTACTCTATCCATATATATTAAGTATTTATTAAATACCCTAATATTAGAAACCTTTTTTTATTACTTCATCAAAAATATATTCGTATATATATATCTTATGAGAAAAAGACATTACTGTAGATCTAACAACTTCTGATTCTCTAGTAACTCTTCTTGCAGAACTAGGTTCAGAAAAATTTCTTGTATCAAAAACAGCCTTTAGAGACTTTTCTAGTTCTACACAAAAAAAGTCATACGCTTCTTCTATAGGGCAAGTATTTATTTGCCCTCTTATTAAATTACATATTTCTTGTATAGTAAAAACCTGCTTTAATATACAAACTATAATTAAATATGCTAGATGCTTTTCATTATATTTTTTATCTTTTGGAGGAGAAACTACCTTTTGCTTAACATAATTATTAAGCATTGTCGGGGTAATTAGCCTTTCACTATGTCTTACATTAATTCCTTTTAATACATTTTCTATATATTCAATAACTTGCTCCTTATATAGTGGAACTTTAGGGAGTTCATTGTATCTTGGACAATGGAATTCTAAAATATTCCTCATTAGATTCTCACTTTTCCCTTTATTCATATTTCTTCTCCTATGAATCAATTATTTTAATAAATCATGCTTTTTTATTACTTGTATAGCAACACAACCTGGACCTCCTTGTGTTGTAAATACAGGACTTAGCAACTTAATTTCTATTTCTATATTTTTAATTGCTTCTAATATAATTTCCTTAGCTTCATGTGCTAAATCTTCTTTGCAGGCATGAGAAATATAGATTTTATAACTAGAATCAATATTCCATTCTAAAAAAGCTTCACTTATCTTTTTCATAGCTTTTTTATATGTACGTTTAGTAGCAAATTTTATAAGAGATTTACAATCTTCTGCTAAAGTCATAACCGGTACTAATTTTATTGCACTACCAATTTTACCAACTATAGATGATATCCTGCCCCCTCTTACTAAAAAGTCAAAATCGTGCGGAATTAAAAATGATTTTGATGTTTCGATAATTTCTTTTAATTCTTTTACTATTTCATCTTTTGTATAACTAGCTTCTGAAAGCTTTACTGCTAAATCTACCAAATATCTATGTGGTCCACATAAAGTTTTAGAATTTATAACCTCTATACGGTCTGGATTGTTATCCATATTTTTTGCCATGCATGCTGAATTATATGTACCTGACAGACCATCTGCCATAGAAATATTTATTATTTCATCATCTGGATATTTACTATATATATCTAGAACTTCTCCAATAGATGGTTGAGATGACTTAGGAATATGTCCTTGGTTTATTATATCAATAAAGTCTTCTGTATTAATGTCTTCATATTCTCTATATGTTTTATTATTAATGCTAACTGTAAGTGGTGCAATATCGATTTTATTAGCTTGTCCTTCTTTGATAGAATAAAGAGTTGATGAATCTGATACAATTTTAATCATATTTTATCTCCAATTTCGTATATTAATCTAATATATATAGTTTTTAAAACTATATGTTTCAGATTAACATACTAAGTTATTGATGTCAATGATAATTATGTAAACATTTTAATAATTCCTTCTAAACTATACTATTTATCTTAATTTAATTGATGAAAATAAAATCAATTATTAAAAACTTATTTAGTCTAATATAGAAATTGTATCAACTTTCCCAGTTTAATAATAAATACTACCTTTTATCAATTTGTCATAATATTCTATATTTTTCTTTAATACTTCGATATTAAATCTATATTTTATTACCAAATCATTACTTTTCACATTTTGATTTTATTTTGCTTATTAAGTAAACTCATTGTAATAAACCAAAGGAGGATGATGCATATGTGGGGCTTTGAAATTAAGCTCTAGGTGTGGTTGCATAAATATCTCATATTTATAAGTACAATCACCTTAACTTTATAGAGCTTAATGATTATTATCAAATATAAAGTTAATGAAAGAGGTATTTATTATGTCAAATTTAGCATTTAAAGTATATGAAAGAAATGTAAAGACAAATCAAAGTAAATTAAGAAAAACTGGTCAAATTCCAGGGATAATATATGGAGAGTTCCTTGATAATACTATTCCTATAAAAATGTGTAATGCAGAACTTAGAAGAATGCTTAGAAAAAACAATAGTGGATCTATTATAGAAATTGAATTAGATAATAAAAAATTTAATTGCGTGGTTAAAGATGTTCAGAAAAATAATCTACATGAAATATTACATGTAGATTTTCAATATATTAAACCAAATGAAGTTATAAAAATGAGAATTCCTATTAAAATTATTGGACAAGAAAATTTAGAATCTAAGAGATTGACATTGGAAACTCATAATTTGTTTATAGATTTACAAGGAAATGTTGAAAAAATTCCTGAATCAATCGAAATTAATGTTGCTGATATGAAAGCTGATGATAAAGTATTTATTGAAGATATTGTTATTCCACAGGAAATAACAATTTTAACTGATTCTAAAACTTTATTGGCTGTTGTAAGTAGCCAAATTGTTTAATTCTATAGTTTATTTATAAAAAAAAAGCTATACACTGCACTGTATAGCTTTTTCCATGGCAAAATATACTTTAATTTTAAGAAGTATGAACCGTACAATATTGCTAGAATAATTAACAAAATGACTATCTAGAATAAAACTCAACTATTAGATTTTCATTGATCATTATTGGTAATTCATTTCTTTGTGGATATCTAGTATAAACAGCCTTAAATTCATCTAAGTTAGATTCAATATAAGGTAAAGTATTTACATGAGCTTTTATGTTTTCAATATAGTTTGGAGATTTTCGTGCTTTTTCTGTTAATGAGATATTTGTTCCTGGTTCTACCTTATATGATGGAATATCAACTTTGTTTCCATTAACTAAGATATGTCCATGATTGACCATTTGTCTTGCTGCCCTAATAGAATTAGCAAAACCCATTCTGTATACAAGATTATCTAGTCTTGATTCCAATCTTATTAATAAAGCTTCTCCTGTTGTGCCTTCTTTAGTTTTAAAAGCATCTTCAACATATTTTCTAAATTGTTTTTCTAAAACCCCATAGTAAGCTCTTAATCTTTGCTTTTCTAATAGTCTAACTCCATATTCAGATAATTTTTTATCTGCTCTACTTGTTCCCTTAACAGCTCTATTCATAGCTTTTGGATGTCCTGAAACATTTAAGCCAAGTCTTCTACACTGTTTAAATCTTGGGCCTCTTTCTCTAGCCATGGTTTTCCTCCTCTTTAAAATTAAATTATGGGATAATAATATCACACTTCTTTAATAATTGAAAATAATTATCATTTGATTCTAAGACGATTATATTAATTTATTTTTATTTTTCTTGTATTTACTCACTAATTGATAATATTTATCAATTATTTCATTTAATTTAGTAATCCTTAAATCTTTATTTTATCACTACTATCATGTTAATAACTTATTATATTTAATCATTTTTATTTTTTAAACAATCTTCAGGATTTAACTTTACTCTTTTCCATTTTCCATTACTATCTTGAATATATTGAGCTACTTCTACATCATAGTCATTAGTTAAAGTATAAAATTGTATTTTATAGTTTTTATTATCATTTCCAAGGAAATATAAATTCTTGATATATCCATTCACTTCTGTTTTGTTCATCTCTTTAATAAACTTGCACCAATCTCCGTATTCTATTTGAACTTTTGATTCTGCATCATATACCCATCCGTGATATGGCGCACAAAGATAATTTTCGGGTGTTATGTTTATATTAGATATCTTATATTCATTTTTTATTTTACTCAACTCTATAAATCCATAATAATAAGTAAAACTGGCAACATTATTTTCTAAAGCTTGTATTGCTTCTATTTCATAAAAGTATTTAATATCATCATTATCACTTGGTACTTCTCTAAATTTTATTAAGCTTATATGAAATATATTAGAAAATGAATCTTTGTATTTTTTGAAACTTATCTTCGCTTTATATTCATCATCAAAAAGGTTATAAGCTATTTTATAAGGCTTATCCCCATCCCCTAATGAACCGCAGCCTATATATTTACCATTCACAGGATTAGCTGCTTCTCTTAATAAAGAAAAGTAATTTAAAATTGTATTCTCTGGACTATTTATGAATTTCATTGGTATTGATATATCATTGAATTTATTATCATAATAATTATTAATAAGTTCATTAATTTCTTCGTTGTTATTTAATACAGGAAGTTTTGATGGTCTAAAGTATTTTTCATTATCCAATACATTCACTACTTCCTTTTCATGTTGTTCTTCTAGCTTTTCATTTATGAGAAATGCTCCAACAATAAAATCCCTTTTATTATTTAGTATTACGTATTTATAAAATATAAGCCCAAAACATAATAAAACTAATAAAAATAATAAAAAATAACTTTTTCTCTTCTTAATATAAATTATCATTAACATACTCTCCATTTAATATACTTACTAAATATATTATTATGTTTATTCTATTAATATATTAAAATTACTTAATCTATGAAAAAAACTATGACTACCACTGTAATCATAGCTTTTTAATCTAATTACCTTTATTTTCAACATTACTTTTCTTGTTCAAATCAATAAAAGCTTTCTCATCTTCCATCACTTTATTTAAAGCTCTTATAAATAATTCAGTGGGTTGAGCTCCTGATACTGTAAATTTTTCATTAAGTATAAAGAATGGTACTGCATTTATTCCATAACGTCCTGCTAACTCTTCGTCACTTCTTACGCAATCACTATATTTATTAGTATTTAATATACTTATAGCTTCTTCTTTATTTAAGCCAATACTTTTTGCTATTTCAGCTAAAGTATTAAAATCACTTACATTTCTAGAGTCTGTAAAATATGCTTTGAATAAAGCTTCTGTCATTTCTTCCATTTTTCCATGCTCTTTAGCAAAATGGATCATTCTATGAGCATCAAAAGAATTTGTTGGTATTAAGGTATCAAAATTATATTCTAATCCCAGCTCTTTTGCTTGACTTACTATATTATCATTATTTAACTTAGCTTCTTCATAGGTAATTCCATACTTACTAGAAATAAGTTCATGTATATTTTTATCATTATGTTTTGATGCATTAGGGTTTAGTTCAAAACTACGATATATAACTTCTACCTCTTCCTTTTTATCAAAGCTTTCCAAAGCTGCTTCAAATTTACGTTTTCCTATATAACAAAATGGACAAAATATATCTGACCAAATTTCAACTTTCATTTTTATTCCTCCTTACTATGCAAAATAATTTACTACTTTAATAAATTTATTATTAATTACATCCAACTTATTTCCGCAATTTTTCTTGGTGTTGTTCTTAAATATTTTATATTAGGATATCCAATAACCATACAAGTTACGATTTGTTTACTTTCATCTAATCCTAAATAATCCATTATCTTTTTATTCCCTTGTGCTGCCCTTATAAAGAATCCACTAAAGAACGTTCCAAGTCCCAAAGCATTAGTCATAAGTTCCATATTTGAAGATGCAAGTGCACCATTTACTTGAGAGTTAGATATCACAAGTACTACTGCTGGTGCATTAAAGAATACTCTGTCTCCCTTTTTAGGATTTACTTTATAATCTTCATACATTTTTACCCACATTTCTGCATAAGTTTTAAATTTTATAGTTTCTTCATTTAAGTTATTTAGTAATTCTTGTCCCATTTGACTTAAACTTTCCAAGATCATTTCTCTTAGTTTATCAATTCCATTTTTTATAACCACATAAGAAACATCTTGACTATTACTTCCTGTTTGAGTAAATCTACCAGCTTCTATTATTTTTTGAAGTTTTTCATTTTCTACATCTTTATCTTTAAAATTTCTTATACTTCGTCTAAACTTAATGAAATTAAGTAAATTTTCTTCATTGACTTCAAACTCTTCTTTATTGTATTCCTTCACATCTTCCATTTTATATTCATTTGTTGAAACTGCATTCCTAGGACAAACCGCTATACAGTGTCCGCATTTAATGCACGTTATATTATTTATATTTGCTTTTCCATTAACTAGATTTATATCTCTTACAATACAATCATTAACACATAAACTACATCCAATACATTTTTCTTTATCTACTTTCATCATAATATATTCCCCCACTTTATTTTGACATAACTATAAATTAATTTTATAATTATTTTATATTATTAGTTTAATTCAAAAGCTTATATTGTGATTATATCATCCAAAAGTTACATATGTCTAATTGATATTTTTCATAAAATCATAACTAATAGTTATAGTTATTATACTATCAATATAACTTGAAAAATGCCTATGTTATTTAATTAAGGAGAATAAAATGAATCTACAACAATTAGAGTACTTTAAAACAATAGCACAAACCGAAAACTTTACAACTGCATCTAATTTGTTATCAGTAAGTCAACCTGCCTTAAGTAAAGCAATTTCAAAACTTGAAGAAGAATTAGAAGTTCCTTTATTTGAAAAGAATGGTCGTAACATTAAGCTTACACGATTCGGAAAAATGTTTTTACTTCATACAAATGCAGCTTTACTTGAAATAAATAAAGGTATAAAAGAATTAAAGGAAATAACAAATCCTAATACAGGCAGTATTTCTATTTCATCTACCTCTAGCATAGGAACATATTTTATGCCTTTTATAATAAGTGATTTCTTGAATAAAAATCCTAATACTAAATTTCAATTTAATCATGAATCAGTACAAAATATAATATGCGATTTAAAATCTAGAAAAATAGACTTAGGATTTTATGAATGTATAGAAAATATCATTATACCTTCTGAAATTGAATCAATCCCCATAAGAAAAGAAGAATATGTATTAATAGTTCCCAAAAATCATTATCTTTCAAATAAATCTAAAATATCCTTAAAAGAATTAGCCAATGAATCTTTTGTTGCCTTTTGCATAGATAATAAAGATAAGATGATTTCATACTCTGAGTTCTTAGGTTATATTCCTAAAATATCAATAAGACCTAGTGAAGCAAGTATGTTGGAGGGATTAGTAGCGGCAGGTGCGGGAATATCTATAGTTCCTAATACACCTATTATAAACACAAACGTTGTTTCTATATTAAAAATAGAAGAGAAGATTAAAGATAAAACGATTTATATGGGATGGCTTAAAAATGCTTATATGTCACCTATAGCAAAAATATTTAAGGAATTTGTAATTTCAACTCTTTAAAATAGTATATATGTGGCTTTAGATATAACTAAAGTAGTATATAACATTATTATATTATATACTACTTTTTCTTCTAATAATTATTCAATTGTATGACCTGTATTCTCTATACAGCTTTTTATACTTTGCTGTGTAGCTGGTTTATTATAAATAACTTCTACAGAGCCTCTTGACATATCAACACAAACTTGATTAACACCTTCAACCTTTTCTAATGAGTTTTTTAACTGTGTTTTCATATTTTCATTAGCTATTCCATTTACCTTACAATGTAATCTTTCCATTCTATATCTCCTTTCAAAATTGATACAAATATAGTATGTTCAAAATACATTCATATATATTCTATAGCTCTTAACAATTAATCTTTTATTCTTACTTAGTATTATTCAAATTGTATAATATTTTTATGATTTTAATGAAATTTATTATAATATTACATTTATTAATTGATAATTAATCCAATTCCTGGTATAATCATCATTGTTTTAAGATTTTATATGAAAGGGGGATTTAATATGAAAGATAAACTACTTTTAGGACTTGCTGAATTAACACAGTTAACTCCTATCAATAAGAAAGAAGCCTTATTTGGATTATATAGAGATTATAATGTTTCAATTAACTCAATTAATTATATATATTATATTGATTTTCCTATAAAGCTTACTAATGAATCTGAGGTAGATAATATTAATTCTTTTCTTAATGGTTTAAAAAAGGAATTTAAAAAGCTTAATTATGCTTCTTATAAACCTTACAGCATTCAACTTCAATATAATCCAGGCTATAAAAAATATAGAAATCCAGAAATAATATTATCTATATTAAATAAACTCATAGATTTTTCTGTTATGAACAACTTAGTTACTTCTTGTAGCTCTTGTGGAGAAAACATAGAAGTTTCACCATTTTTACTAGGTGCTAATATCATTCCTTGTTGTAAGAACTGTCAATTTGAAATTAAAAATACTATTAGTGAAAATCAAAATAACGTTCGAAATAAGGGTAACAATATTATCGGTGGAATCGTTGGTGGATTTATAGGTGCTCTACTTGGTTCAATAGTTTGGATATTAATATATCAAATGAATTATATAGCCGCAATTGCTGGACTAGCTATTGCCATATGTTGCATTAAGGGCTATCAATTACTTGGTGGAAAGCTAAATATAACAGGTGTTATTATTACTTCTATAATCACTATTATAATGGTTTATGTAGCAAATCATATTTCACTAGCCATAGACATCTACTCTGAATTTAAAAGTTTTTACGAAATAACATTCTTTGATGCATTAAGATCTGTCCCAGATTTTCTATCAGAACCTTCAATTAGAAGTGAGTTTATGAAAAACTTATTTATTGGTTATCTTTTAACATTTATAGGTTCAGCATCATATATTAAAAAGTCTTATAAAGAATTTAACTATAAAATAGAAGCTGAAGAATTAGAGTTGTAAAAAATTTTATATGTAAGTTTTGTTATTCTCTGGTTTCACTCAAAGTTAACGTAAACTTACATATTAGTATTTACCAACTGAAGGAATAAATAAGGCTGTTGAAAATCAACAGCCTTATATTATATTCTTATGTATTTATTATGAATTTTTCATTATTACGCTTTCAACTAGATTCGCCGCACTTTCACAAGCATCACAACATCTTTCAAAGTACTTAAATGTATCAGTCCAAGTCATTAATTCAATAGGATCCTTTGAACTAGTATATAAATTTCTTATACAACTAGTATATAATTTATCTCCTTCTTCTTCTAAATCATTAATATTTATTATTAACTTATTTATTGACGTAGACTTTTTATAATTATAAAATTCTTTCATTAATCCTTTTAATGCATCACAATTTTTTATGATTACATTAGAAAATTCTAAAGCTTCTTCTCTTAAACTAATTATATTAAACATATAAATTCTAGCTAATATATCTTCTATAGCATCTGTTACATTATCAATTTCATGAGCTAATTCTATTATATCTCCTCTTTCAATTGGAGTAATAAATTCTTTAGCTAATTTATTCATCATTTCATGTTTTTTTATATCTGCTGTATGTTCAATTTCATGCATTTCATCTATTTTGTTCTTTATTATATTTATATCAAAATTAGACAAAGTTTCATTAAGCAGACTAGCTGCGCTACAAGAATAATCAACTAATTCTGCTAACATTTCAAAATAATTATTTCCCTTTTTATTTGCCATTTTTAACTCTACTCCTTTAGGTGTAAAAATTTTTTTATATTTATATGTATGTTTTAATCAATCTTTTAAACAATTAACATAATATAATGTTAATTGCCATTAAAACTTATACACTAAAAAATTCCAATAAATAATTTTGCCATTAAAAATCCAATAAGACCGCAACCTGGGAAGGTAAGAATCCACGTCCAAAGCATTTCCTTAACTACTCCCCAATTTACTGAGCTTAATCTTTTCGCTGCTCCAACTCCCATTATAGAAGTGGTTTTAGTATGAGTAGTACTTACAGGTATTCCTGTTACTGATGAAACCAAAAGACATCCAGCAGCTGCTAAATCAGCTGAAAATCCCTGGTATTGCTCTAATTTAACCATATCCATACCTACTGCTTTTATTATCTTATATCCACCAATAGATGTTCCTAATCCCATAACCAAAGAACAAAGTATCATTAGCCAAATTGGAATAACAAAATTTTCAACGCTACCTTGACCATTAGCTAAAAATATTCCAAGCATAAATACTCCCATAAACTTTTGTCCATCCTGTGCACCATGCATAAATGCCATTGCTGCACCTCCAGCAATTTGTGAACCTTTAAAGAAGCTACTAGTTTTTTTACGATCAACTCCACGGAATATAATTTCTATTAATTTCACAGTAAGCCATCCCATAGCAAATCCTAATCCAGTAGAAAGTACTAATCCATAAACTACCTTTATCCATTCCCCTCCATTGATACCGCTAAATCCACCTTGAAGGGCAATTGCAGCTCCTGATATACCAGCTATTAAAGCATGACTTTCACTTGTTGGAATTCCAAAATACCATGCTGCTGTTGCCCATACTACAATTGCAAACAATGAAGCACATAAAGCAACTAAGGCATTTCCAGAATCACCTCCGAAGTCTACCATATTATATATTGTCATTGCTACATTAGCATTTATCATAGTCATTACAAAAACCCCAAGGAAATTAAAAATAGCTGCCATTAAAATTGCAGAACGAGGTCCTATTGCACGAGTCGATACACATGTAGCTATAGCATTTGGCGCATCTGTCCATCCATTTACTAAAATAACTCCTAAAGTTAAAATTACAGTTATTAATAATGCCGGATTTTCTACTACTTGTCTTAAAAATTCAAAAAAAGAAATAGTCATTAAATATCTCCTTCCAATACATTAACCATTATTTATAATATAGAAAACTTTTATTTATAATATAATAAATATGTAATTATATTATATGAATTGTAATAAAATCTTCTCAAATTAACAATGTGATTATATAATATTCTATATTAAAAATACAAGTTGAATTTCCATTTTATTCCCAAAATCCTCTGTTAAATTATTGTTAAATACAAGTTAAATTTATTTTAACCAAATTGAAATACTATATTTATTATGCTTATTTTTTTTGCATTTATATATTTTTTTACTTTTTATTCTTTTAAAAATTCTCATCTTTTTTAACTTGCTTTTAAGTTTATCTTTTAACAATATTGAAATCTCCAATCATATTAATTCTCTTCTTATCCAGATCATTTTTATATTGATATCTTTAAGATTATATAATTCTGAGTTTGAAATAATATTAAATTACATTCATATAAAATATACTTTTTAATTTAAATTTATGTTATATATATTTTATAAACAACTTCATCTGGAAATATAAGTTGCTTGTTTATATATTTTCTATGTGTACTACAATATTCATAAATTACTATTCATCTCATATTGGGTTCACCCCCTACATATGTTACTATAGGTTCAACAGATCAAACCAAACAAATCTTACGATCTGAGGAGGAATTTAGATATGATTAAATCAAGACTAATTGCAATATTATTATCAGGTTGTTTAACAACTGGGGTTGGTGCAGGAAGTTACTTCCTAAATTCAGAGAACCCAAAGATAATAAATATCAAAGAGGTTGTTGAAGCGAAACTAAATGAATCAAATAAAAATTCAAATGACAATAAAGAAAATTCAAATAATCAAATAGATGATAATTCAAAAGAAAATGCTTCAAATGAAAATACTTCAAATGATTCAACTACTGAAAACAGTAATACAGTTAGTGAAACAGTAACTGAAACACCAAAAGAAAATGAAACTACTAAACCAGATACTATAAATAATGAAACTCCAGCTAACAATGAAGTTATCCCTTCTGAAACTACTACGGGTGGAACTCAAGCTGAAGCTTCAGATAGTTATATAGCTGAAATAGAACAAGCTATATTTGCAAGAGTAAATCAAGAAAGAGCTGCTGCTGGTCTTCCAGCACTATCTTATAGCAACACTATGCAACACTATGCTAGACTAAAGTCTAAGGATATGGGCGATAGAGGATACTTTGATCACACTAATCCAGAAGGTAAATTAATAACAGAACAAATGAAAGCTGATGGTGTATCTTATAAAGCATGGGGAGAAAATATAGCATATATCTCTGGTGTATCAGGAAATGCTAAATTAGCAACTCAATTTATGGACAACTGGATGAACTCATCAGGACATAGAGCAAATATACTCTCTTCAAACTTTTCAAGCATAGGAGTTGGAGTTTATAAAATAGGAAACACTTACTATGCAACACAAGAATTTTATAAATAATTAAATTTAAAAGACATTTAGCAGTTTTCTGCTAAATGTCTTTTTTCAACTTCTTAGTGCTTTATAAAAATCTCCATTTTTATTTATCATACCTTGAATTTCAGAAAAAGGTATTTTAAATGTTATAAATCCTTCTGAATATGGGCCGATTTCATATGGCTGAAAATATATATACAAATTATTATCATCAATATAAAAGCCTTGATCTGGATTTATACCTTTGAATTGCTCTTTAAAAACATAATCATATTGTTTATCATTATCTATCCTATCTTTAATAATATTATTTAGTTCTCCAACCCAGTTTACTCCCCCCATAAATAAATCACTTAAGGTGTAAAATTTACCTGTTTTTAAATCAATAATTGGAGTTTTCTTTATTGGCATTCCATGTGCTGCTTTTACAGGATAATAATATCCCTCAATTTCTAAACCTAATAAATTATTTTCAAAATATTTTATACTAAAATCTCCATAATAGTCATAATCTAATATATCATCTTCTGTAATAGGAGTATTCTTTTGGTTTCCTTTCTCATCCTCAGGAATAAAATACGAAAATCGTCTTAATCTATTATTTATTTGAGCTTCTACGTTTTCATCGTCTAATCCCTGTACCTTAGGATAGTATATTAAATAATTAATATTTGGCTTATACTTTTGAATTAATATACTATACTTATCATCAAGTTTTATAATATCACTTGGTTTATGCACTACTTTTCCTGACTTATCTAAATAATAAGGTGAATTATCTATATTAGCATATATTAATCCATTCTTTACTGATAATTCTCCACTTCCACTAACTGATGGAAGATCCGTTACTTTATTACCTGAATTATCTATAAAAAATGTATTTGTTTCATCAGATGCATATGCTAGTCCATCTTTATATTCACCTACATATCTATATATAAAATCTGTTAACACTTTTCCACTTGTATCACCTATTGCATATATATTTCTAAGTTTTATATCCCCTTCTCCTATACCCATACCTAATGCAAGTCTATCTTCTCCTATGTTCTTAATATCATTAAATATAGGTTGATATATATATTCTCCTTTTTTATTAATAACTCCATATGGTCCTCCAAAGCTATCTGCCTCACTAACTACGGCTACCCCATCTTTAAACGCTTCAGCCTGTTTAAATTTCGGTGGAATTACTACCTTTCCATCAATATCTATATATCCTAGCGGACCATCTTGAGAGTTTCCAAATACCATAAGTCCTTCAGAATATTGTGATACATAATTATAATTATAAGTGTTTATAACTTGCTCATATAGATTAATTAATCTATATTCTCCATTCCTTACTTTTATTAAAGCTATACTATCTTTAAATTTACCCACATCTAAATATATAGGTTGTATTTCTTCAGCTCCATCAAAATAAAGATATCCATATCTATAACCTTCATCAACAGTTTGAGATCCTATAATAGCTCTTTTTTCATTATAATCGCTTATATAATCATAATCTTTATTATTTATTATATTTCCTTTATCATTAAAAACTCCCATATTATTGTTAAGAGAAAAAATTGCTCTATTTTCTTTAAAGTCATTTATATTATCATAAATTGGTTTTACTACATACTCTCCGCTTTTATTTATTATTCCAAACTTTTCTCCATCTTGCACTACTGCTAATCCTTTATTATTAAAATCATACGCATTTGTATATATTGGTGGGATTAAAAAATTCCCCTTAAAATTCATATATCCATAAAGCCTACCTTTGGCTGTATTTTCTAAAGCAGGATATAACTTTTCATTAATCATTTCTACCTGTCTTTTTAATTCTTTTTTTTTATTCTTTTTTCTAGAACTCACCCTACTTCTCCCTATTAATACTATTAATTTTTATTATATGAAGAACATAGTCTCAATGTGGCTAAATTATTAATAATATTTATAAAAACATAGAATTATTCTAAAGTAGGCAATTAAGAATAAAAACTTAAAAATTAAAATAAATTTCTATTTTAAAAATAATATTGATGATTCTGGTATCTTCAAATATAATCCATCTTTATGTTTTCTATTATCCCATTCTTCTTTTTTAATTTTATATAAAATTGTATTTTTGTTTTCTTTATTTTTATTTTTTAAAAGTATGCTATATTCAAATACATTTTCTACTATTTTATCTATTTGACAATCTAAAATATTTTTTTCTGTTTTAAAATTAGTATTAACAATTTCAAAGCTATGAGCTCTAATGCCAATATAATTAATTTCTTTAGGTATTTCTTTTTCTATTTCTAATGTAATATCCCAATCAATTGCATAAACTTTATTTGAAGAAACTACCTTGCATCTTGAAATATTCTTACATCCTGTAAGCATTGCTGCTTCCATTAGTTTTGGATCTCTAAATACTTCTTTAGTATTTCCTAGTAAAATTGAATTTCCTTTATCTATAATAACAATATTGTTACAAAATTTATAAACTTCATCTCTACTGTGAGTTACCATTAATACCTCTCCATCATAAAGTTTTAAAAATTCCAAAACTTCACTTTGAAGCTTTTCTTTCAGATGTGAATCTAAGGCAGAAAATGGTTCATCAAGCATTAGTATATCTGGCTTGTATATTATACACCTTGCCATAGCAACTCTTTGTTGTTGTCCACCTGAAAGCTGATTAGGATATTTCTTCTCTAACCCCTGTAGATGAAATTTTTTTATAATTTCACTTACTCTTCTTTCTTTCTCAATTTTTGAAGTCAATAACCCTATTCCTATATTTTCTTCTACTGTCATATTGGGAAATAAAGCATAGTTCTGAAATAAGTAACCAATATGTCTATCCTGAGGTTTTAAGTTAATTTTTCTATACGAATCAAATAATACTTTTCCATTAAGGACTATACGACCTTCATCTGGAGTTTCAATTCCTGCAATACATTTTAAAGTCATACTTTTTCCACTACCAGATGATCCAAGTATCCCTAAATATTCTCCATTGGTTTCAAAAGAAACATCAAGAGAAAATCCCTTTAACTTTTTCTTTATATCTACAAATAAACTCATTGTACTCTTCCTTATCTTAAATTTTCTCTTTCTCGTGAAGCAAAATAATTGGTTAGAACAACAATAATAAACGATATTAAAGTAACTATTAAAACATAAATTAATGCAGAATCCATATTTCCTGCTGCAACTTCTGCATAAATTGCTAGAGGTAAAGTTCTTGTCTTATTGGCTATGTTCCCGGCAATCATAGCTGTAGCTCCAAACTCTCCAAGCCCTCTTGCAAAAGCTAAAATCCCTCCTGAAACAACGCCCGGTAATGCCAGCGGCATCATTACACGCCAAAAAATTTTTTTTTCAGACATACCAAGTGTTCTTGCCGCCATTATTAAATTTTTATCAACTTGTTCAAAGGCACCTCTTGCTGATCTATACATAAGCGGGAAAGATATTACGACTGAAGCTATAACTGTAGCACTCCAAGAAAAAACAATTTTTACACCTAAAAATTCTAATAAAAACTTCCCGATTGGCCTATTTACCCCAAATATAATTAAAAGGAAAAATCCCATTACTGTTGGTGGTAATACTAATGGCAATGTTAATATGCCTTCTAATATCATTTTTATTTTTTCAGACCTTATTTTTATAATAAATCTTGCTGCAAAAAGTCCTAACAAAAATGTTAAGACCATTGATACCAGTGCAGTTTTTAAAGAAATTAATATTGGTGATATATCCATTTTATTCTCCTATTTATTTGATGTAAAACCGTAAGTTTCAAATACTTTAATTACTTCATCAGATTGTAAAAAATCTGTAAAAGCTTTTGCTGAATCATTATTTTTAGTAGATTTTATTATTCCTATTGGATAAATTACTTTAGCTACAGTTCCTTCCTTTGCTTCTGCTACAACTTCAACCTTATTATTTGAAGCTGCATCAGTAGAATATACAACTCCAGCATCAGCACTACCTTCAGCAACCCAGGTTAAAACTTCAGTAACATTTGTTCCTAAGCTCGCTTTTGAAGAAACTACTTCCCATAACTTAAGATTTTCAAATAACTCCTTTGCATATTGTCCTGCTGGTACACTAGCTGGATCTCCTATAGCAATTTTATCAGATTTTACTATATCTTCAAAGGTCTTTATGCCTTTATCATTTTCTTTTGGTGTAATAAGAACAACTTTATTTTCAAGAAGTTCAACTATAGAATTTTCAGAAATTAACCCTTTTTCATTTAATTCTTTCATTTGCTTTATTGCTGCTGACATAAATACGTCTATATCCGCTCCTTCTTGAATTTGAGATTGTAATTTTCCTGAACTGTCATAAGTTCCTTGTACTTTAATATTAGGATATTTTTCTTGAAACATTGGAATCAATTTATCTTCCATACAATTTTTTAAACTAGCTGCTGCTGCAACTGTAATTATTGTCTCTTTTTGGCTAGAATCATTTTGTGATTCATTAGCTTTATTTTTTGTACATCCAACTAAAGAAACTATAAAAAGCAAGATACTTAAAACTAAACTTACTCTTTTTTTCATTTTACTTCCCCCTATTATTAAATTTATAATCTAGTTAATTAATTCTAAAACATAATTAAACAGTACTAAACATAACTAAACATAATAAAACTAGATGATTGTATTATAATGTAAACATTTGCTAGTGTCAAATATTTTTCATATTTAGATTTATTTACCATTTTATAAAAAAGTTCACATATTTAATTTTTCTAGAACTAATTATCAAATTTATTAATTGTTAAATTCACATTATTATGTTAAATTATTACTTATAATAGATGAAAACTGAAGGAGGAAAAGATAAATAAAATGAATGATGATATGCTTTATACACCAGATGAAATTGCAAAGAAATTAAAAATAACTAAGAATACTGTGTACGAAATGATAAAACGTGGAGATTTAGATGCACATCGTATGGGTAAGCACCTTCGTATATCTAATTCACAATTTGAAATTTATCTTTTAAAATCTAAAGGCTACGAAAATACTTATGAAGCAACTTTAACTTATGATAATGAAGAAATCTTCGCAAATATAAGATCAGTTAAAATACAAGTCAATACAGAACTAGATGGAAATGTATTAATTTCTATTCCTTCAGAAGATATTATACTAAGTAAAGGAATTTTTATAAGTAGTGCACGAAATGTTCATAAAGGTATAGTTACTGATATTATAGTTGATGGGGCTAGTGTAAAAGTAATCTTAGATATTGGTATTCCTTTAGTCTCCTTAATAACTAAAAAATCTCTAGATGATATGTGTATTGAAAAAGGAATTGAAGTTTATGCTATTTTTAAAACAATGTCTGTAAAAGTTTATAAATAACAAAAAACCACGATAATTCATCGTGGCTTTTTATTAATTTTAATATTAAGAATTTTGCTCTGATTTAATCATTTTATGCATTTCATTATTAAGTACATTGTATATAGCTTTTGCGACACCCAATTTATCATTACTATCTGTTATGTATTTTGCTATAGCTTTAACTTCTGGTATAGCATTTTTCATTGCCACTGTTTCTTCAAATATTTCAAACATTGAATAATCATTAAAGCTATCTCCAAGTATCATAACTTCCTCTTTAGGAATTTCCATTTTATTAGCTACTTTTTCTAGTATAATTCCTTTTTGAGCATTTATATCTGTTATTTCTATGTTATCTCTAAATGATGAAGATATTGCTAAACCATCAATTTTTGATATAACCTTTTTCATTTCATCTATAAGTTCTATATCCTTATGGAAAGCTACAAACTTTCTAATTTCTAAACCTTTTTCAAACAATTCTTGTATATCCTTGACATATTGCAAAGATGTAAAAAACCCTAAATTTTCAGCTATTTCTCTAGCTTCATTTTCTGTTAAAGATGGATTAAAACTCATAGTTCTAAATACCACTTCTTTAAGAGCTTCTTCTCTTGTAGATGTAGTAAACACGCCTTCTGAAGTAAATATACGACCTGACAATTTATTTTCTTCTAAAATTTTTATTACTTTTCTAGCACTTTCTTCTTTTATATTTATTACATCCAATATATTTCCATTTTCATCTCTATATTCTGCTCCATTTGAAAGTACACACTGAGACTTTATATCATGCCTATCTAATATATCTTTAACACTTTCATATTCTCTTCCTGTTGATATTGCAAATATTATCCCTGCCTCATTTGCTTTTTTAATTGCTTCTACTGTTTCC
Organism: Clostridium sp. C8; assembly: GCF_001010885.1. Lineage (NCBI taxonomy): Bacteria > Bacillati > Bacillota > Clostridia > Eubacteriales > Clostridiaceae > Clostridium > Clostridium sp. C8. Next base: position 58,196 of record NZ_LBMX01000109.1, read on the forward strand.
TTATCTATATCATGATCATTATTTAATAAGGTTCCATCCATATCCGATGCTATAAGTCTTATCATCAGAACTCCTCCATTCTCATATTATATTTCCATCCATTATATAATATCATATATTTGTAATTTTACATAAATTTATGCTTATTATCTATAACTTAAATTACTTATAAATTTCATAATAACTATTTAACTACTTTTACATATATTCTAGAAATTTAGATATAAAAGTATTGCATATAAAAATACTCTTATATCTAAACTTAACTAAATATAAGAGTACTTTTTACTATTTATTATATTGTGGCTCTTGCTGTTTTACAAAATCAAGTCTTGATTGAAGTGATTGTTCAACACTTTCCATTGTACTTGCAAGTTGATTAAACATCTGTTTTGCTTCCTGATTATCTGTATCTAGCGAAAATGTCTTCATATCAGCAGCTAGCCCTTTAGCACTAGCTAATGCTGTTTCTAGTTTAGTTCCTGTTGGCATAATATTCCCTCCTTATATTTTTTTATTGCAACTATATTTTGTTCATTACTAATCTAAATATTCTATTTCTATATTTCTTTTGTTATGAAATATATTCCTTTTGAACCTAATTTATATTTAATAATACCTTTTTATATTTTAAACAAATATTTGTATTAAGAAATGAATGAAAAGCAATTTTACTGGTTAAAGTAAATTAGTAGGAATCTTATATATAAAGGAGGCTTTTATATGACTGCTATTTCCAAAGTAAAACAAACATTAGCTACACTAAAAGGGGCTGAATCTACTTTAGAAATGTATTCATTACAAGAATGTGATGAAGAATCTAGAAATATTTATACCGAAGCATCTAAAGAAATAAATAATATAAAAAAAGATTTAGAAAAAAGAATAGGATTCATGGAGTTTGAAGAACCACAATATAAAGGTAACTAAGGAGGTAGCATATGAATTCTTGGCTAATAGTATTATTTAATTCAATATTTCTATTTTTTTTGACATTACTTATAACAAGATATATGAAAAAAAAGACTTTATCTAGAGCCACTCCATTTGATTTTATTTCTTACGGTGTTATAGCTATTATAATTTCTTTAATTTCTCTAAATTTAATTGATAATAATTATTTTGGTCTAATTGCATTAGCCATATGGGCCATATTACCAATTATATTGGACTATGCTTCAATGAAGAGTAAGTCTATTTATAATATAGTACATGGCAAAGAAAGAGTTTTAATAAAAAACGGAAAAATAATGGAAGATAATTTATCAAAAGAAAAAATTACAGGACAAGAATTTCTTCAACAATTGCGTTCAAAAAAAGCTTTTAACTTAGCTGATGTTGAATTTGCCATTATGGAAACAAACGGTGATATAAATGTTAGCTTAAAGGCTGATAAAAAACCTATTACTTCACATGATTTAGGGAAAAAAGTTGGTTCTAAAGCTGAAACTCAAACAGTTATTCTAGATGGAAATATATTAAATGAAGGACTTACTAATGCTGGATTAAACCATGGGTGGCTTACAACGCAATTAGAAATTAAAGGCGTATGTCTTGAAAATGTTTTTCTAGGCCAAGTTGATTCTTCAGGAGATTTGTATGTAGATCTTTTCGATGATATGATTCAGGTTCCTAAAACTGAAATTAAGGAAATGCTATATGCAAGTCTACAAAAGACCCAAGCTGACCTTATGTCATTTTCTTTAGACACCGACAATAAAGACGCAAAAGATATGTACTTAAATGATGCAAAAAAGCTAGAACAAATTCTAATAAAATTAGAACCACATTTACTACGTTAGAAGGTGAAAGATATGTCAAATATGAAAAAGAAAAAAATGACTCCAGCTCAACAACAATATGATGCCTTAGTAAATACCATAGAACCTAAAAGACCTATTTTAAAAAATTGTTTTAATGCATTTTGGGTTGGAGGTACAATATGCTTAATTGCTCAGATATTCCAGTGGATTTTTATCAATTATTTCAATTTTGATGAAAAGACTTCAACTTCTCCTACTTATATACTTTTAATCTTTTTGTCAGCCTTATTCACTGGGTTAGGAATTTATGATCACCTTAGTCAATGGGCTGGAGCTGGCTCTGCTGTACCTATTACTGGATTTGCTAATTCCATAGCTTCTTCTTCAATTGAACATAAAAGTGAAGGATTTGTTCTTGGGGTAGCTGGAAATATGTTTAGGTTAGCTGGTGCAATTATTGTTTATGGAGTTTTTTCGGCTTTTATAGTGGCTACAATAAAAATGATAATATTATGGTTGGGGGCGATGTAAATGCTTAAAGGACATCAATCTTGGATTTTTAATTCTAAACCTACAATATTAGCTTCTGCTGCTGTTGGTGGACCTTTTGAAGGAAATGGTGCTTTAGCTGATGATTTTGATATAATCACTGAAGATTTATGGGTTGGTCAAGATAGTTATGAAAAAGCAGAAAAAGCTCTACTTGAACATGCTTGTGAAAGAGCAATACAAAAAGCAAATTTACAAAAAGAAGATATTAATTTCTTTTTTAGTGGAGATCTAATGAATCAAATCATCTCTAGTAGCTTTGCTGCTAGAACCTTAGGAATTCCATTCTTAGGAGTGTTTGGTGCATGCTCTAGTTCAATGGAAGGCTTAGCTTTAGCAGCTCGTTTAATAGATAGCAAAGCTGCTAATTATGTCTTAGCTGCTGCAAGTAGTCATAACGCTGCTGCTGAAAAACAATTTAGATACCCTACAGAGTATGGTGTGCAAAGACCTCCTAGTGCTCAATGGACAGTAACTGGAGCTGGAGCTGCAGTAATTGCACAAAATGGAAATGGTCCTAAAATAACTTCTGCTACTATAGGCAGAGTTATAGATATGGGTATTTCAGATCCATATAATGTTGGTGCTGCTATGGCCCCAGCAGCTGTAGATACTATAGAATCTCATTTTAGAGATTTAAACATTGATGCTTCACATTATGACCTTATTGCAACTGGTGATTTAGGAAAAGTTGGTCACGAACTTGCAAATGCTTTATTTGAAAAACATGGTATAAATATGCCCCAACATATATTTACAGACTGTGGACTTTTAATATATAAAAAAGAACAACCAAGCTTTTCTGGTGGAAGTGGTTGTGGCTGTTCTGCTACTGTAACTTATGGTCATTTGCTTAATCGAATGCGCAAAGGAGAATTAAAAAAGATACTAATTGTTGCAACTGGTGCCCTAATGTCCCCTATATCCTTTCAACAAAAAGAAAGTATACCTTGTGTTGCTCATGCTGTATCTATAGAAATGTAAAAAGAAGGTGTGATTTATAATATGGAGAAATTTATATTTGCCTTTATAGTGGGTGGGATAATTTGTGTTATTGGTCAGCTTATAACAGATATTTTAAAAGTTACCCCTGCACATACAACTTGTACACTAGTTGTAGTTGGCGCAATTTTAGGAGGATTTGGTTTGTATGATCCTTTAGTAAAATTAGCTGGTGCTGGTGCATTTGTGCCTATAAGTAGTTTTGGAAATGCTCTTGTAACTGCAGCGATAACCGAAGCTGAACAAACAGGCTTTGTAGGAATATTTACTGGACTTTTAAAAACAGTAAGTGGTGGTGTTTCCGCAGCAATAGTATTTGGATTCTTTGGTGCAATTATATTTAAACCTAAAGGATAGGGGGAGAAATTAAAGATTGAAGAGTGAAAAAGTGAAAGAGTTATTGAAAGAATTAATAACCATTTACTAAATAGTTTCATTAAAAATCCAACTGGGATTTTTCACTTAACTTTTTCCCTTTTCCCTTTCCACTATTTTGCAAGCAAAATATTTTAATTGCTAAACATCCCTGCGCCTTTTACAATTTCTTGTTCATTAAATAAACTTAAAACAGCCTCACTGTAATCATCTACTCTTTGTGCTTTTTTTATCTTCTTAGCATATTTTTTATTGTCTGAAAATATGTAAATCATATATCCCCATAACTCTTTCATTCTATAAAGTGCAATATTATCATCATTAAATATTTCTCTATAATTATTAAAAATTTCCTCATGAAATTCTTTTAACACTTTTTTATTTATAAAAATATTATTTTTTATTTCATCAATTAATCCTGGATTAGCTAATATTCCTCTTCCTATCATTATTGTATTTAATTCTGGAAATTCCTTTGACAACCTATTATGATCTTCTAATGTAAAGACATCACCGTTATAGCATACTGGATTGCTACTTAATAATAATCCATCTTTAAATACTTCTAAATTAGGTTTATTTCCATAAAAATCTTCTCTAGTTCTAGGATGAATTATTAATTCTTCTAATGGATATTTATTGTAAATTTTTATTAACTCATAAAATTCCTCAGGACTATCTTTTCCTATTCTAGTTTTTATAGAAATTTTCATATCATATATTTTATATATTTCATCTAAAAACTTATCAAGTTCTTCTCTTTTAGCTAAAAATCCTGAGCCTCTATTTTTAGAAACAACAGTTCCTGAAGGACATCCTAAATTTAAATTAATCTCACTATAACCTAATTGCTGCAATTTTCTAGCTGTTGTAATAAATCCTTCTGAATCATTAGTAAGTATTTGAGGAACAATATTTATTCCTTTATTATTTTCAGGTAAGATATCTCTCAATTCTTTAGTCTTAAAACTTTTACTACTAGTTGGAACAATAAATGGTGTAAAATATTTATCTATGTTATCAAAAAATTTTTTATATGAATTTCTATATATAAATCCAGTAATTCCTTCCATTGGTGCTAAATAATACTTCATAAAATAACTCCTCACATAAACATTCTAAAAAACATTATATCAGCCTTCTATTCTCTTATCCACTTAAATTTATACACTTCTGAATCCCAATTTACCTTTTCACTAAAAATTGTTTTGCAATTTAAAAAAAACTATTGACGTATTACAAAATAAAAAGTAAAATTAAATAAATTTTAAGTTTAGTTTTAAATGATTAATATAAAAGCCTTGATGGGAAGAGTAGTTATTAAGATGTAGTTAAAGCGAATCAGTGATGGTGAGAGACTGATACGAAGCTGATAATGAAGAACATCCCGGAGCTTCCAAACGAAATTTGTTAAGAGTAGTCTTGGACGGAGCCAAACCGTTATAGCTTGGACAGTATCGAATTTATTCAAGAAAATTCCGTACTGATTAAAGAGAGCTTTATAAGCTAATTTAGGTGGTACCGCGGAAGTATAAGTCTTTCGTCCTAGTTGATAGGATGAAAGGCTTTTTTATTTTATATTTTTATCGGGGAGGAATATTAAGATGTGTACAATTATGTGTTATACAGGAACTGATATGAAACATGAAAAATTTGCTGAGGCATTACAAAGAACTGAGTCTAGGGGTCCAGATATGACTGAAATTCTAACTTTACCTTCTGGTATTTTGGGTTTTCAAAGACTTTCTATTATGGATTTAAGTTTTAGTGGAATGCAGCCATTTACAAGAAAAAGAGATGCCTCTATATGTAATGGTGAAATTTACGGATTCCGTAAAATTAAAGAAGATTTAATAGCTAAAGGTCATAAATTTATTTCTAATAGTGATTGTGAAATACTTCTTCCAATGTACTATGAATATGGACTAGATATGTTTTCTAAATTAGATGCAGAATATGCAACTGTTATTTATGATGGAGAAAAAGATAGTTTTATTGCTGCAAGAGATCCTATTGGAATTCGCCCCTTATTTTACGGATATTCTGAGACAGGTAAAATCATGTTTGCTAGTGAAGCAAAAAACTTAGTTGGTCTTACAAATAAGATTATGGCATTTCCACCAGGATATTATTATGCTGATGATAAATTTACCTGCTATTGTGATATTACAGAAGTAAAAGATGATTACTACACAGATGACTTAGACACTATTTGCAGTAATATTCATGATAAATTAGTAACTGCCATAGAAAAACGTATGGATGCTGATGCTCCTATAGGATTCTTATTAAGCGGTGGATTAGATAGCTCCTTAGTATGTTCAATTGCTCAAAAGATGTATCCTGAAAAGCAAATAAAAACCTTTGCTATAGGTATGACTGAAGATGCTATTGATTTAAAGTATGCTAAAGAAGTAGCTGATTATATTAATAGTGATCATACAGTTATTTATATGACAAAAGAAGAAGTTATAAATTCACTTGATGAAGTTATAAAACTTCTTGGTACCTATGATATTACTACTATAAGAGCTAGTATTGGAATGTATCTAATTTGCAAGAAAATCTATGAAATTTCTGATGTAAGAGTTCTTTTAACAGGTGAAATTTCTGATGAATTATTTGGCTATAAATACACTGATTTTGCTCCAAATGCAGAAGAATTCCAAAAAGAGTCCCAAAAAAGGATTAAAGAATTATTTATGTATGATGTGCTTCGTGCAGATCGTTGTATAAGCTCAAATTCTTTGGAGGCAAGAGTACCTTTTGGTGATTTAGATTTTGTAAAGTATGTTATGGCTATTGATCCTGAAAAAAAGTTAAATAAATATAACATGGGAAAATATCTTTTAAGACATTCTTTTGAAGGAGATTATCTTCCTAATAGTATTTTATATCGCGAAAAGGCAGCCTTTAGTGATGCAGTAGGACATTCCATGGTTGATTATTTAAAGGAGTTTGCAGAAAAGTCTTATAGTGATGAAGAATTTGAAAAACTATGTGATCAATATAAATATCATGCCAAACCATTCACAAAAGAATCTTTATTATATAGAGAAATATTTGAAAAATATTATCCAAATCAAGCAGAAATGATAGTTGACTTTTGGATGCCAAATAAGGAATGGGAAGGCTGTGCAGTAAATGATCCTAGTGCTAGAGTATTATCAAATTATGGCGCTAGCGGACTATAATAATACTTCATACAGTTTTGTGTAATTAAGATTTTTATTTATTAAATATTACTGGAAACAAAATTTCCAGTAATATTTTTAATATAATTTATTGTTCTTTTGGTAAAAAAACTGTTATTCTTGTACCTATTTCTTTTCTACTTAAAACACTCAAATAACCTCTATGACTATCTATAATCCATTTTGCAATAGAAAGCCCAAGACCTGTACCACCATCTTTTCTAACCCTTGCAGTATCAGCTCTAAAAAACCGTTCGAATATATGTGATACATCCTTTTCATCTATTCCTATTCCATTGTCTTGAATATAAAAGTAAGGTTCATTTTCATTATTTTTTCCTACTTTTAACATTATTTCTTCCCCATTATCTGTGTACTTCACTGCATTTTCTATTAATATTCTAGCTGTTTGTTTAAGTAAAGCTATATCCCCATATACATTTATGTTTTCCGATTCTATATATCTATATATATGATTTTTATCTATCATTTTAGATTCTTCTAATACTTCCTTCATCATATCATTAAGTGAAAAATCTATAATCTTAAGCTCTGTTTTACCATTAATTCCTCTAGCTAAAAATAATAACTGCTCAACTAAATTTTTCATATTCTCTGATTCACTTTTTATTGCTAATATAGATTCCTCTAGCACTTCTTGGTCGTCTTTTCCCCAACGATCTAGCATATTAGCATAACCTTGAATCACAGAAATAGGAGTCCTAAGCTCATGTGAAGCATCTGAAACAAATCTTGCTTGTTGTCTATAAGATTCTCTCATCCTGTCTAATAAGTTATTAATTGCTTCCTCAAGTCCCTGAAAATCACTATCTCCAATATGAATTCTTTCATCAGATGAATAAGGACTTATTTTAGATATCGCATCCTCAAGGCTTTGGAATTTTTGTTCATTAAAAGCTATATCACTAAGTCTGCTTGCAGCTTCTGCTATATCATTAAGTGGTCTTAAAATTCTTCTATTTTTTGCAGTACCAAATATCATTTGATCTAATAGTATTATTCCTTCTATAATTCCAATAGCTTCAATTACTTTTATTAAAAGATTTAAAAAAGTGCTAGCCTCTTTTATCAAAACTTTTCCATTATCCCAAATAACTTTATAAGTTGCTGTTTCTATAGGATAAAAGTTAAAGAACCTTTTAGCGCTTTTTACAAATTCTCCATAAAAACTTATTTCACTTTCAATACACCAGACTCCAATAAATCCAGCAATTATAAATATATCAATAATAATAAACTTAAAAAATAAGTTTCTTACAAAACTAGAATTTAATTTTATTGCAATGGATGTAACATTTTTTGTCTTAATTTTCTTACTCATCTTTAATTACGTACCCCACACCACGAACTGTAGTTATTATTTTCACATTAAAAACATCATCTATCTTTGTTCTTAAATACCTTACATAAACATCTATTACGTTTGTTTCTCCAATATAGTCATACCCACATACCTTTTCCATAAGAGTATTTCTCGTTAGTACTATATTCTTGTTTTCCATTAATATTTGTAATAAATTAAACTCTCTATTTGTAAGTTCTATTTCTCTATCCTCATACATTACTCTATGCTTCATTTTATCTAATGATAATAAACCACATTTTATTATATCTTCATCTTTTTTTATTGTAACTATCCTCTTTTTTAAAGCTGTTCTTATTCTTGCCAGTAATTCTTCTATTGCAAATGGCTTAGTTATATAATCATCTGCACCAGCATCAAGTCCTGATACCTTATCCATAACTGCATCCCTTGCTGTAAGCATTATAATCGGAATATCAGAAGTTTTTCTGATTCTTCTTAATACTTCAAGACCATTTATCTCAGGAAGCATTATATCTAAAAGAATTAAATCCACTTCACCTTTTTCTGCAATTTCAAGACCTGCTCTACCATTATTTGCTTTTAATATTTCATATCCTTCATGCTTTAGCTCAAGTTCAATAAATCTTGCTAATTTTTCTTCATCTTCTACTATTAAAATTTTAATCATTCTTAATCACCCTTTTAATTTTTTCTTTTATATCCCTTGAATATCTTGAAATTTCATTTAATACTTTATTAATCTTATCTGCATTAACATTATTTGCATATACATAAAATTCTATATCAAATATTAATCCAATAATTATTAAAGGTATAATTATCCAAAACATAAAAAATGAAAGTAAAATTACTACTGTAATTGGGATTCTTAAAAACACACGCTCTCTCTTTTTTATTTCTAAAAAAATATTATTACATGTATCTATAAATTTGCATATAGCTTCAAAAATTCCTTGAAATCCATTTGATGCTTTATAATTATATTCTTTATTATTTTTAACTTCTTGTATTGCTCCACTATATCTTAATTCATTGGTATAAAAAATACTAACAAAAGGTTTCTCTATACTTCCATTCTCTTCTAAGTATAATAGCGCTTCTAATATGTCCCAATTATTATTTTCTAAAGCAATTTTTGCTTCTTCATAACTTATATTTGCCTTTTTACGCAGTTTATCTATTAATTTAAGTTCATCCATAAATAAACCTCCATATTTATAATTTATAATTTACAGTTGATCAGGGAAGAGGGAACAGATTTCAGGTTATAAGTTTAAAATGAAACTTTTATGTACTTGCTACATCTTTTTAGATTCTTCCCAATATATATAAATTTTACTATTTTACTTGTTATAAGTATATTAGTTTTTCAATAAACTTTAATAAATTCACAGCTAAGAATATAATATATATTTTGAAATTATTGCGAATTGATTAAAAAAATTTTATCTTAGTAAATTTAAGCGTATTGATTTGGTAAAATATGTTATAATCACCTTGTATCGTGTTGTAACTGAATCATAAAGGAGAGATGGAAATATGTTAGTTAAAGTAATGTCAATATTTAATTGCAATTCAGATCAGTTATTTAATGAAATAAAAAAATCTAAGTCACTTTTTTATATAGCAGAACCACTTGTAAAGTTTGTCGAAGTAGAAAATCATTTGATACCAGAGTTCTGGGAAGAAGGAAAGTATCTTATTAAAATGTATATTCTTGGATTTATACCCTTTGGAAGTCAATGGATAATAATTTCCATGGATGATGATATTAAAAATATTCGAGATAATGGTTATAGTAAGATAATAAAAAAGTGGGATCATAATGTTTACTTAAAAGATATCGGAAACAATAGAACACTCTATGCTGACACAATAGAAATAAATGCAGGCATACTAACGCTTTTTATTGTATTGTTTGCTAATATATTTTATAGATTTAGACAGAAAAGATGGAAAAAGCTTATTAATAATAAATTTGATTATGAAGCATAGAATTTACTATTATTAAATAATTTCGTACTTTTTGAATAAAAAACTACTATGCCTTAGAGTTGTTGGTTCGTCTCCGCACAGTAAGTTTCCCCAAAACTCTTAGCATAGTAGCTCTCTTTAATTTTAAAATACCTTAAGGATTTTTCACCTTAATTTTTTCACTCTTTCACTTTTTCATTCATGATTTCATTCATTCATTATTTCTCGTAGTTTTCTTTGAAATCTTTTTTCATATTATCTGCTGATTCTGATGCTTTTTCGAATACATCATTTACTCCATCATACTTCATATACGATCCACTTAATGAGTATCTATATCCACAGAATAATCCAAGTACTAACAATATTATAGTTGGTACAGATAAGAAGATTAATAAAAGTATTGCTATTATTAATGATATTCTCATTGGCTTTTCATTATCTTTTCTAATTTCAAAAAAGTTCTCATTTGCCTTTTTTAAAATTTTGCCTATTCCTTTAAATATTTTGCCAATAATTGCTCCAATTCCTCCATAGTTTTCTTCTTTGTTTTTATTATTTTCTTGTTTTTCTTGATTTTCTTCCCTAACTTCGATTATTGTAGTAATTTCATTATTTTCTACTTTTCCTTCTCTTTCTAAATATATAATAGAATCTACAACATCCCAGTTAAACTTTTCTAATACCTCTATTGCTTCTTCTCGAGTCACATTAGCCTTTGCTATTATAATTTCAATCATTTCATTTCTTTCCATTTTATTTACCTCCATGTATTTTTTAATCATTTATTATGGTTATATAATACTTTTAGAAGATTAATCTAAAATATAAGAAAGATTAAAATTAGATTAAAATTTTTATTTTTTATAATAAATAGGCAATAATAACCCTGCTTTTTCTAAAATTGGTCTTACTGCATTATAAATAAGTGTTACTAGTATTACAGAAACTACTGCATTTATAAATGTTGCAACTGAACTTAATTTTGCTAAAGATGCTGCCACTTCTTGTGGTTGTCCTAATATATATTGTTTGTAAAAGAATCCTACGATAGGATCAAAGATTACATTAAAAGCTAGACCCCCAATTGATGCAATGATGCTCCATTTTAAAATATATTTTTTATCATTGCTTGCACTTATTTTGGCATACCTATGAGCTATTAATCCTGTTATTAATCCAATACACAGCTTTAAAACAAAAGTTTTAGGTGCTACTAATATATATACAGGATCAAGTAAATCTGCAATTGTTAAACCTACTGCACCTGCTAATCCCCCATACCATCCGCCAAGCAATAAAGCTGCTAAAACACAAAATGCATTTCCAATATGAAGTGAAGTTGATCCACCACCTGGAGTTGGTATTCTAATTTGTAGATAAGTAAATGACACAAAGCATAATGCTGCTAATAGTGCTGCTTGCACTAATTTTCTGAATTTAATTTCTTTATTCACAATAATTGCCCCCTTGAATTATAATTCTTTACATATATTGTATTAACCAAAGCTAAACTTTGTCAATTGTATACATACATTGTAAAATTGCAAAAATCCACCGAAACCAAATTTGATTTAGTGGATTTTTATATAATAATAAATATATATTAAAATTTAATTTTTTAGGATACTGTAAAATAGATGTCAATATAGGCTATCATTTGATCTGCTAAATTAATATAATAATATACTGGTATTAAGTAGCTTGAATAAAATAAATTTCTTGCCTCACTCTTATTATTTTCTAATGCTCTTATTAAATTTTGCTGCTGCCTTAGGCTTATAATATAACTATCAACTATAAATACAATTTGTTCTGAAAAAAACAAATCTGGAAAAGACTCTTTATATGAAAGTTTATGATTATCTAAATTTTTTTGGATAGTTTCAAGTTGTTGTATATAAAAATCTATATCCTTATCAATTTCTTTTAACTCTTCTGCTGTTGAATCTGCATTTATATTAATAACAGTTAAGTTTCCTCTTATTCTTTTAATATCTTCTAAATTTTTAAGAATATCTTCTTTATTTTGTAACTCTTCTACTTTTGGTCCATATGGCGAGCTTGGATCAGTTGGTTGAGCATATGATATATTAGTACTAGTTAGAATTATAATTATTACTAATGCCACCAATCGCTTCATTTTTCTTTTCATAATTAACTCAGCTCCCTTTATAAATCATTTTGTTAAATTCTTTAATAAAAAATAACTAAGAACATATATACATATTCTTAGTTATTTTAAATATTTTATTCAATAGATTTTAATGCGTCTACCATATTTACCTTTTTTAGTTTTATATGCATCATTATCATAACTAATAGCGCAAAAAACATTGTAATTAAACTAGAAATTATATAACCACTCATATCTACAGTTGGAATCATCATCATATTATCCATTTCTGCTGTACTTACTAAAAATACATATAATATCTTTCCAAGGAAGGATCCTAATAGTATTCCTAATATAGTAAGTATTATATTTTCTCTAAATATATACATTGCTACTTCACTATCATAAAAACCTAATACCTTTATTGTGGATATTTCTCTTATACGCTCAGATACATTTATATTTATTAAATTATATAATACAACAAATGCCAAACTTCCTGATGCAACTATTATTACTATCATAACCAATCCTAAATCAGCAGATTCACTTAATTTCTTCATCTTTGAAGCAAGAGTAACATTTATAACCTTATCATTATCCATGAGAGTAGTAGATACTTTGTCATCATCTTCCCTATCTGAATTTAATTTTAGTAATTGTGCATTATATATTGGGGAATTATTAAATATATCTTTATAATATTCTGGTGATAAATATATATAATGTCCAGCATAATTTTCTACTATATTATCTACTTTAACTTCATGATTATTATTATCTGAATCTGTTACAACTATATTATCGCCTACAGATGCATCTAAAAGTTTTGCAAGTTTTTCATTTATAATTACACCATTATTTGATAGTTTAAACTCATTATCACTTTCCCTATCATTTAATAATATATACTTATTTAATTCATTTATATTTTCTGGTACATACATAGTGGCAGTTTGCTTGCTCACACCTTTTTTGCTAAAAGTAACTGAATCTTGATAAATATTTAAGCTGCTTTCATATCCCTTTAAATTCTTTAGAGATTCATTGTAATCTTCATCTTCTTTTTCAATATTCTTATCATTAAATATTATCATAGCATCATATTTTATTAATTTGCCAAATTGAATATCCATAATTGAAGAATTAGATTTTTCAAGGGCTAATCCTGCAACAAGCATAGCCATACATCCTGATATGCCAAGTATTGTCATTAACATTCTTTGTTTATATCTAAATAGATTTCTAAATGTAACTTTTTGATTAAAGTTTAATCTTTCCCATAAAGGTGTAATTCTTTCTAATAATATCTTCTTACCAACCTTTGGAGCCTTTGTTCTCATTAAATTAGAAGGACTATCCATTAATTCTCCTTTTAATACAATTAAAGCTGCCCCTACTGTACAAACTATTGAAGCTACTAAAGATTGAATTATATATGACGGATAAAAATATATATTTACATTTGGTAAAGTAAATGAAGATGAATATGCTTTACTAACTATATATGGAAGTATACTACTTCCAATTACTATACCAATGATACTTCCTAAAATACTAGCCAATGCTGCATAAACTACAAATTTCCTTGATATTTCTAAATCTGTATAGCCTAAAGCTTTTAATGTTCCTATTTCTACTCTATTTTCTTCTACCATTCTAGTCATTGTAGTTAAGCATATAAGTGCTGCAACTAAGAAGAAAAATACAGGAAATACTAAAGCTATTTTATCTAAGCTATCAATTGAACCTTTATAAGTTGTATAGCCGGGATTATCTTCCCTGTTAAAGAAATAATATTTACTATCATCTAAATCATTTAACTTTTCTTTTTCTTTATCTAATTCTTTTCGCCCATCAATTAACTTTTCTCTATTTTCTGTAATTTCTTTTTCGCCATCAAGTAATTTTTTCTCTGAATCTAAAAGATCATTCTTAGCCTTATCAAGTTCTAACTTCCCTTGTTTTTTGCCTTCTTCAAGATCTGTTTTTCCTTTTATTATATCTTCTTGTCCTTTATTTAATTGGTTTTGGGCTTCTTCAAGTTTTATCTTACCTTCATTAAAAACTTTAACTTGTTTTTCATAGGCGGTTATCCCTTGCTGATACTTAGTTATTCCAGATACTAAAGCTTCTAATTTGAATTTATTTTCACCTACTATTTTACTGGCGCCATCTATTGCATTTGAAATACTAAATGCTATAGAAATATCATTTGGATTTTTTTCTAGATTACTTACTAAGCTACTTAGATTATCTAATCCTAAACTAGGATTAGATATGACACCTTTCCAATATTGAATTTTTTCATTTGGAATTTTATCACCATCTTTTATATTGCTTGCTGTTTCTTTTATATCATTAGAAAGTGTATTATATGTTGTAATTAACATCTTTAAACTATCTATTTGATTTTCATACTCTTTTGTATCTTGAGTAGGGTCTATGCCTTGATTTAAAAATTCTTGTTTTGCATTATCAAGTTCGTCTTTAGCATTCTTTAGTTGGTTTTCTCCATTTAAAAATTGTTCTTTTTGCTTATCTAACTCATTTTGTCCATTAATTAATTGTTTTTCGCCTTCAATTAGTTTTAATTCTCCATCTCTAATTTCTTGATTATACTTTTCTACAGCTTCTTCATACTGATTTTTACCGTCACTAATCTGAAGTTTCCCATCATCTATTTCTTTTTGAGCATCTTGAAGCTTTCTTTCTCCATCTTCTATTTCCTTATAAGCTTTATCAAGCTCTTTTTGTGCTTCTAATTTTATTTCTTCAATTCTTTCTATAGCTCTATTTGAGTATAAATCTTCAAGATACTTATTATTTTCTTCCATCTTTTCTTTATACTCATCACTATATGATCCAATGTCCTTTACATTTTTAAATTGTACATATATTTCAGTATATACATCCATTGATATATCACTACTATTCATAATTGCAAAGTAATCAATGCTTCCTTTTCCAACAGTCGTTGTACCTCTAGATATATTTTCTATATACATAGGACTTTGTACAAATCCAACTATCTTAAAAGTTTTCTTACTGAAATACTCATCTAAGTCTACATCAGATTCTATTGTGTACTCATCTCCTATTTTAAAGTTTTCATTTTCCTTTAAAGCATTTTTATCTAAAGCTATTTCTCCACTATTTTCAGGTAATCTACCTTCTGTAACAATAGTTTTATTCATAACTTCATTAGGATCATACTCCATAAACCTAACCACATTGTTAGTATTAGTTAAGTTTACATCTATACTATGAGTTGCATAATAATCTAAAATTTTATCATTATTTTGTAATAACTTCAAATCATTATCATTTAGCCCTATACTAGACACTATCTTGCTATCCATTAAGTTTTGCTTTCTAAAAAATTCATTTATAGAATCTTTTAAATCTGGGCCAGCTGATTTTATTCCAGAATAAACAGTAACTCCTAAAAATATTATTGCTAACATAGAAATAAATCTTGCTTTTGAAGATAATATTTCCCTTATTATTGATTTTTTATATGCTATATTCCTCATTTTTATCCTCTACCACTCTATAGAATCAACTGAAACAGGATTTTCATTTACTTCAATACTTCTAACCTTCGCATCTTTAATTTGTATAACTCTATCTGCAATTGGTGCAAGAGCTGAATTATGAGTTATTACAATTACTGTTGTCCCTGTATTTTTACATGTATCTTGCAGTGTTTTTAATATCTGTTTTCCCGTCTTATAATCAAGGGCACCAGTTGGTTCATCACATAATAGTAATTTAGGATTTTTAGCTATTGCTCTTGCTATAGCTACTCTTTGTTGTTCTCCTCCAGATAGTTGGGATGGAAAATTACCTTTTCTATGACCAAGTCCAACTAACTCAAGAGTTTCATCAACATCTAAAGCATTTTTTGAAATTTGTGTTGCAAGCTCTACATTTTCTTTTGCCGTTAAATTTTGAACTAAATTATAAAATTGAAATACAAATCCTACATCATACCTTCTGTAATTGGTAAGTTGTTTATTATTAAACTTTGATATATCAACATTATCAATAATTACCTTACCTTCATCACAAGTATCCATTCCTCCAAGTATATTTAGTACAGTTGTTTTTCCAGCACCACTTGGTCCTAAAATAATAACAAACTCTCCTTTTTCTATTGAAAAGTTAATTCCGTTGTTTGCTGCAATAATGTTATCTCCAATTTTATATCTTTTATATTCATCTTTTATTTCTATATATGACATTTCGCTCTCCTTTGTTTGTATCTACCTCAATGTTATTAAATAGACAGCTTGTTTAGTTAATGCTATAATTCTAAGTATAAATAATATATAAATAAGTTACAATAATCACATATTTTCATAGTGTTATTAAATATACATTTTGTCCATTTTTGTTTATTTAATAACATTTACTTTTGAAAATGATTAATAAATAGTAAAAAGGATGAGTTAATTGTCAGGAATTAAAGGAAATAGAAGAATTTTATATACTAAAAAAATAATAAAAGAAAGCTTAATTGACTTACTTAAACATAAAAAAATTCATGAAATTACCGTTACTGATATTTGTAAAAAATCAAATATTAATAGAGGAACTTTTTATACTCATTATAAAGATGCCTACCACCTACTTAAATCAATAGAGGATGAATTATTTAATCAAATATTAATATATATTGAAGAAACTCCAGTTGAAGCCTATAAAGATATTTTACTTCTTAAAGTTATTGAATTAATTGGTGAAAATAAAGAGTTATGCAAGATATTATTTAGTAAACAAATGGAAAGCAACATTATAGACCGTATTCTCTATGTGGCTAATAAAGCTCAGATTGATAAATTACTTAGCCGTTCAAAAATTGATAATGTGTTTTTAGACTATTTTATAAGATATTCTGTTGGTGGTATTATTTCAGTTATTCAAACATGGTTAGAACATGATTTAAATGAATCTCCTAAAGAAATAGTTCAAATCATAAATGATATTAATTCATTTAGACCTTAATATAAAGTAACGATTTTAAAGAAAAAATAATATAATAAATAAAATCAATTATATTATGAGGAAAATTTGAACTTTAATGGATGGAATAATTTTGAAGACTTAGCTAAAGCTTGTGGATATACAATTTCTAATAAAGATAATGATTCTACGAAAAATAACTTTAATAGTAATAGTAGTTCTAACAATACAAATAGCTCTTCTAATATAGGATGTAATGATATACCTAATGGATTTCAGTCTTTGAATCCTGAGTTATTTATAATAATAGGAGAAATACTTGGAAATATAATAGCTGGAAGTACTCCTTTTAATGTTCAAAATGCATTAGGTAACTGGCTTCAACTAGTTGGTCAAGCAATTTTAACATATAATGCTCAACAACAATACTTTCAAATAGGGCCAGGAAGATATTTTAGCCCTGAAAATTATAATATAAATAATCCATTCTGTACTACAACCTCAACAAATACTTCACAAAATAGTACTTCTAGTAATGATAATAAAAATTCAAGCAAAAAAAAAGAAAGCTCAAATTCTAGTTCAAAGTCTAATTATGATGATACTGATAAAATAAAGATATTAGAATCACGTATAAATGAATTAACTAAAGAAATTGATGAAATTAGAAATTTACTAGAAAAATAATTTAAAATAAATAGCCCTAAATATCAGATAAGTTTTACAATATCCTATATCCTGATATTTGGGGCTTTAAGCATTTTGAAGTCTATAGTTTTACATAAAGAAAATTGTGTTGGCTATAATAAGATTGTGTATTTAAAAATACTTCAATTGGTTTTGACATATCTATAGAGTACATGTATAATATACTTAATAAACGAACTTTAAATTGACATATGTAAAAATTATTCGTATATAGAGGTGTAAAAATGGATAATGTATTTGATTATGAAGATATACAATTAATACCAACAAAATGTATAGTAGACAGTCGTTCTGAATGTGATACGTCTATAACTTTTGGAGAAAGAACTTTCAAATTACCTGTAGTTCCTGCAAATATGCAGACTATTATGGATGAAAAAATTGCAGCTTATCTGGCGGAAAATGGATATTTTTATATTATGCACCGTTTCAACCCAGAGGGTAGAATACAATTTATTAAAGATATGAAACTAAAAGGATTATTTGCTTCTATAAGTGTTGGCGTTAAAACTGAAGAATATAACTTTATAGAACAATTAAAATCACAAGAACTTTCACCAGAATACATAACAATTGATATTGCTCATGGCCATTCTAATGCAGTTATAAATATGATTCATCACATAAAAAAGCATTTACCTAAAAGTTTTGTTATTGCAGGAAATGTAGGAACACCAGAAGCAGTAAGAGAGTTAGAAAATGCTGGTGCAGATGCAACAAAGGTAGGCATTGGTCCTGGAAAGGTATGTATCACTAAAATTAAAACAGGCTTTGGAACAGGAGGTTGGCAATTAGCTGCACTACGCTGGTGTGCAAAGGCTGCAAGTAAGCCAATTATTGCAGATGGAGGTATCCGTACTCATGGAGATATAGCTAAATCAATTAGATTTGGTGCTTCTATGGTTATGATAGGCTCACTGTTTGCAGGGCATGAAGAATCTCCAGGTGAAACTATTGAAAAAGATGGAAAACTTTATAAGGAATACTTTGGTTCTGCTTCTGAATTCCAAAAGGGTGAAAGAAAAAATGTTGAAGGAAAGAAAATGTTTGTGGACTATAAAGGCTCCCTAAAAGATACTTTAATAGAAATGCAGCAAGACCTTCAATCATCTATTTCCTATGCTGGAGGCAAAAAACTAGATGCAATTAGAACTGTTGATTATGTAGTTGTTAAAAATTCAATTTTTAATGGTGATAGAGTGTATTAGAAATATTTTAAAATAAATCTACTACTAATATTTAACTAGTAGTAGATTTATTTTGTTTTTTATCCCTAGCTCTTAAAAGGTCTTCCCACCATAGATTCTCTCCTTTTAATCACAAATTTCCAAGCCATTTTTTCACTTCCATATCTCATAATGCTTTCTTCAGTACATTCCTTAATTTTAAAGTCCTTAAAATAATATTAATATTCTATGTCTTCCTTATTAAAAACCTCTTATATACGCTTTCAGTTAGTGCTCCATAATTAATATCATAACCAGACTATTTGAGCGCGGAATGACCTACTTTCCTATAAAACATAATTTAATATAAAAGACTCTATCTTATTGAATATAATAAATATGATATAATACAATCATTAACAGACTTAATTTATATAGTAAGTCTAATATTTAATTGAGAGGTAAATATGAGTACTTTAACTAAAACAAAGCATAGTAATCTAGAATCAGCTATAGATTTTAAACCTATTCATATAAATAATGAAAACTTATTAAAACCTGAAATTCTTAGAGCTATTGAAACTGGTTTAATAAATAGTTCACTGGCTTCAAATTTGGCATTAATACCAAAATTAATAGTAAATGACTACTCTAAAGGAAGCAAAGTATTAACTGAAATAATATCCGAATTAAATAAATGTACTGAATTTCTTATATCTGTCGCTTTTATTACAAGTAGTGGCATAACTCCTTTATTAGAAACATTTAAACAATTAGAGCAAAAGGGTGTTAAAGGTAAAATCTTAACTACGGATTATCTAAATTTTAGTGAACCTAAGGCTTTAAAAAAGCTTCTTGAATTTTCAAATATTGAACTTAAAATATATAACAAGGAAAATTTCCATACTAAAGGATATATTTTTAAATATAATGATCATTACAAGCTAATTGTAGGTAGCTCAAATCTAACCCAATCTGCCCTAACGAAAAATAAAGAATGGAATTTGAAGATTTCCTCTTTAGAAAAAGGCTCCTTAACTGAAGGTGTTATTGATGAATTTCATCACCTTTGGAATGATGCTGATGAGTTAACCTTAGATTGGATAGAAACCTATGAAGATATTTATAGACAACAAATTAAATATACTAGAAAAAGTACTGTTCCAAGTCTTGCCCAATATAAATTAAAACCTAATAAAATGCAGGTATCCGCAATTCAAGGTTTAAATAAAATTAGAGAAAATGGTGCTGATAAAGCTTTATTAATTTCTGCAACCGGTACTGGTAAAACTTATTTATCCGCTTTTGAATTAAGAAATTATAACCCTAATAGAGCTTTATTTATAGTACATAGAGAACAAATAGCAAAACAAGCCTTAAACAGCTTTAAAAATGTATTTGGTGATACTAGAAGTATGGGAATAT
Organism: Clostridium sp. C8; assembly: GCF_001010885.1. Taxonomy (NCBI): domain Bacteria; kingdom Bacillati; phylum Bacillota; class Clostridia; order Eubacteriales; family Clostridiaceae; genus Clostridium; species Clostridium sp. C8. The sequence goes on from NZ_LBMX01000109.1 coordinate 78,784, forward strand.
TATCTGGCTCAAAAAAGGACATTAATAAAGATTTTATTTTTTGTACAATTCAAACCTTATCAAAACCTGAGATATTTAATAGCTTTAAAAAAGATGAATTTGATTACATTATAATTGATGAGGTTCATAAGGCTGGGGCTGAAAGTTATCAAAGAATAGTTGATTATTTCTCTCCTAAATTTCTATTAGGCATGACAGCTACACCTGAGAGAAATGATGACTTTGATATATTTAAAATGTTTAACTATAATATTGCCTATGAAATTCGTCTTCAACAAGCCCTTGAAGAAGATTTACTTTGTCCTTTTCACTATTTTGGTATATCTGATATTAAAGTTAATGAAGTTGACTTAAAAGAAAAAACTGATTTTAAACTTTTAGTTTCTGAAGAAAGGGTTAATCATATTATTGATAAAATTAATTTCTATGGATATTCTGGTGATAGAGTAAAAGGATTAATATTTTGCAGTGATAAAAAAGAAGCCCTTGAGCTTTCAGATATATTTAATTTACGAGGCTATAAAACAGTAGCTTTGACTGGGGATAATACACAATCTGAAAGAGAAAATGCAATTCAACGTTTAGAGCAAGATGAAATAGAAAACTCTTTAGATTATATTTTTACAGTTGATATTTTTAATGAAGGAGTGGACATCCCCACTATTAATCAAGTTGTGATGTTAAGACCAACTAAATCCTCAATTATCTTTGTTCAGCAATTAGGTAGAGGCCTTAGAAAAGATAACTCTAAAGAATATGTTATTATTATAGATTTTATAGGAAATTATAATAGTAACTTTCTAATTCCCATTGCTTTATCAGGAGATAGAACCTTCAATAAAGATAATCTTAGAAAATATGTTCTCGAAAGTAATAGAGTTATCCCAGGATGTTCTACAATTAATTTTGATGAAATATCTAAAAAAAGAATTTTTGAATCTATTGATACTGCTAATTTTAATGATATTAAGCTAATTAAAGAAAGTTATACTGCTCTTAAACAAAAGATTGGTAGAATTCCAAGTTTAATTGATTTTGATGTATATGAGTCTATTGATCCATTAAGAATCTTTGATAATAAAAGTCTTGGATCCTATTATAAATTCTTAAAGAAATATGAAAAAGAATATAAAATAGAACTTGATGATTCACAAGCATTATTTATTGAATTTATATCAAAAAAATTATCTTCTGGTAAGAGAATTCATGAACTTATTTTACTTAAATCTGCTATTACACATAAAGATAATTTAATGGCTAGATTGAAAGAAGAATTGAAATTAAATTACAATATAGATTTTAAAAATATTACAAAAACTAATGTTGTAAATGTTCTTACAAATGAATTTCCAACTGGATCTAGCAAAAAAACATATTCTGAATGTATCTTTATAGAAAAATCAGATTCTGATTATAATATTTCTAAGATATTTAATAAACATCTTAAAAATGAAAATTTTAAATCTATGGCCTTAGAATTAATAGATTTTGGAATAACTAGATATAATAATTATTATAGTGATAGATATATGAATACTAATTTCAAACTATACCAAAAATATACCTATGATGACGTATGTAGATTATTAGAGTGGGAAAAAGGAGAAGTTCCTCTTAATATAGGTGGCTATAAATTTGATAAAACTACAAAGACCTGTCCTGTATTTATCAACTATGAAAAATCTGAAGATATTAATGCAACTATAAATTACGAAGATAGATTTGAATCACCTTCTCATTTACTTGCTATATCGAAGGCAGGAAGAACTGAAACTTCTGATGATATTGTCCGTGCTTATAATGCTGAAAATGAAGGTATCGAAATGAGTTTATTTGTAAGAAAAAATAAAGATGATAAAATTTCAAAAGAATTTTACTTCCTTGGAAAAATAAAAGCTATTGGAAAACCACACACATTTATAATGAAAAATACTGAAAAAACAGCTGTAGAAATTAACTATCAACTACTTACCCCTGTTAGAGAAGATATTTATGAATATATAACTTCATAAAATAATTAAAAGTGATAATACTTCATTATTAGAATGTAATATTATCACTTTTTCTTACATATTTTTAATAGCTTCAACAACTAAAATATCTGCTGGAACCCATTCTGGTTCATCTAACTCATCTAAGGTAATCCACTTTGAATCATTGTGGGCATTTAAATTTAATTTACCACCTGAAATTTCACAAATGAAACAATGCATAGTTAAATGAAAATTTGAATAATCGTAATCTATTGTTATTAAAAATTCTAATACATCTATATCTAATTCTAACTCTTCTTTTATTTCACGAATAAGTGCTTCTTCTCTTGATTCTAGTTTTTCAATTTTTCCTCCTGGAAACTCCCACATATCTGCAAAGTCCCCACTTGCTCTACGGGTAATAAATATTTTATCTTCTTTTTTTATTATTGCTGCTACTACTTCAATTGTTTTCATATGTTAATTCCCCTTTATTACGTACTTATGAATAAATTTAAACCTAGTAATATTTTACCACAATACCACTAGGTTTATAAATTTAATATTTATTAAATAATTCAAATATCTTATCTAATATACTTTACTAATCTTACTATATACTGAATATTTATAGGTACTTTTTAATTATATTAATAATATCTTCCCCATACTTACTTATCTTCACGTCTCCAAATCCAGATACCTTTTTTAATTCTTCATTACTTAATGGCATTTTAGAAATTAAATCATTTAATTGTTCATTATTGTATATAAAATATGGTTTTATATTTTCTTGCCTACTTTTATTTAACCGAAAAGATTTTAATTCCTTATAAATTTCTGTATCTTCTATATTTACTTTATTACTTATGTATTTATTATAAGTTTCTTTAACTATATTTATATTGCTTTTTATATAATCTGTTTTGCCATCTTCAACTAAATATTTATTATATTTTTCTAAGTAAGATATATCTTTTTCTTTATGAATTTTAAGGAAGGATTCTGCCCAAGAAAATAATGCTTTCTCTGACATTTCTAGTTCTTTAGATTTATTGTAATTATCTTTTATATAACTAACTAATTGATCTGCCCTAATAACCTTATCTTTAATTTCTTTCTTTGCAAATCTTGAATTAAGTAAAGTTTTAGGATTAGCTAAAACTACTACTGTCTTATATGAACTTTCAAATAGCTTGTCTGTAATAAATTTCATTATTACATTTGACTTATTTTCTATAGCTATTTTTTCATTAACTTTAAGTGTCTCTCATTCTGAGTTATTGGTGAGTATATTCCTTCTTTAATTTTTTTACTACCGAAATCTATATTTCTAATAAAGTCACCTTGATTATTTATTTCTATATTTCCAAATAAATTTTTACACTCAATTACAAAACAAATCTTTTTTGTAATAACTAGATAATCTATTTGAGAACTCAAGTCATCACTTTCTATATACAAATCATGTATTATATACATTGGCATATGACTATTTCTTAGTTCAAACTCAATATTTTTTTCACCTATGATTCCATACTCAATGCATTTTATTTCTTTTTTAATTTTTTCTTTTCCTTCAGAATTTAATTTTGGTTCTAATTCCTTTAACTTTTCTATTTGCTCTATAGCTTTACTACTTTCCTTTAAAAACACAGGTTCCCTTAACCTATCAAATAACCCCATATATGCCTCTCCTCTGCGTAAAGTAAATTTTTTGTATTTGTAATATAGTTATATTTTTTACAAATGTACCCATCTAATAAAATTCTATTACAAAGTTTTTTTCATGTCAAATTTTGCAAAAACTTAATTTTGTTTGAGAAGAATGCTCTATAATGATATTTTATTAAAATCTTGGAATTTTATAATTAAATTCCCTAGTTAAAATCTATTGAACATATAAATTAAAAGTGTTATTATAATTTCATAAAGAAGAGTCAACTTGAAAACAACTCTTTAAAAGTTCTGAAATATGCGTTAAGCTCCTATTTTGAACCTACACATTTGCTACGGGAGTTCAATATTTAGATAAGGAAATGTACCATCATGTGAGGCCCTTAGATGGCATTGAAGGAGATTGATATATCTGTGAGGACACCCACCTATCGAGAGATAGGGATCAAAATCGGAGTACCGGTATTTTGGATAATTTTCTAGGGAAAGCTAAGACTATTACTTATTTTTAATAAGTAATAGTCTTTTTATAATTTCCTTCAGTTTTAAGTGAAAATATGTAAGTTTGCGTTGACTTGGAGCAAAGCGAGGTCATAAGCAAACTTACATATTTAACTTTATCTTATAAAGTTAGTTCTAACTGTTTCTTCTCTTTTTGGATATTCTATCCCTGCATTTTTACCGGCTTCTATACATCTAAGAAGCCAAGCCATATTTTTCCCAAGAGTCCTCATTGTTTGCATTCCTTCTTTATCTTGAAGAACTTCTTCTCTTGTATTTCCATGAACCATGTTCCAATATTGAGAAGATACAATTGGCATACAGCTAATTGTAAAATATTTGTTTATTTGATCGAAAGCTGAACTTGCTCCACCACGACGACAACTAACTATAGCTGCACCTGGCTTATTTTTAAATATACTGCCATCACTATAATAAACTCTATCTAAAAATGAAGTTAACATTCCTGAAGCTGAAGCATAATGTACAGGTGATCCATATATAAATCCATCTGCGTCTTTAGCCTTGTCCAAAAATTCATTAACTATATCATTTCTAAAACATCTTTTACTATCACGACATGCACCACATCCAATACATCCAGCTATAGGCTTATTTCCTAACTGAAATATTTCTGTTTCGATGTTTTGTTTTTCTAATTCCTTTGCTACTTCTAACAGCGCAGTATAAGTACATCCATTTAAATGTGAACTTCCATTTACTAATAATACCTTCATATATCTTACTCCCTTTTTAATTTAAAATTTATATACTTCTTAATATATGTTATAAAAAAAATATTTATTATCAACATCTATTATAAAACTTTTATTCTTAGCTTTCTAATTTTCTTTATACATTTAAGAAGCCAAGAATTATTGACACAATTATACACATTAGTATATAATTTACTTGAATTTAAAAGGTAATAATTTATTTTATAAATTTTGAAAACTACTTTATGCTTGGGAGGAAATAAATATATGAGTAAAGATAATAATGGCTTGAGTTTTTGGGGAGTTGTAGGTGCTGTACTTGTAGCATTAATAATATTCTCATTATGTGGTTAATATGATACAATATGATTTCTATACCGAAGATGATAAACAAAATGTTTTTTTTATATTATTATCGGCAATCCTTTTTTATATTAATGAACTAATAAAATTTAAGGTAGATGTACCTTATTTAGGATATTTACTTAGAAATCATTATAATGATTTTTGGGGTGGATTTTCATTCATGGCTTTATTAAACGTTATCCTACTTTTTAGTAAATATAATAAAATAAAAAAACTTACAATCATTCTTCTTTTCGGGCTAATGTGCAGCATATTTTGGGAAGTAATCACACCAATTTTTTTAGTTACTAGCACGGGAGACTTTTGGGACTTTGTTTCATATATTTTAGGATTTTCATTTTATTGGCTAATAAAAAAATTAAAAAACAAAGATACAACTTATAGTATTTATTGATTTCTTCTCAATTTTAAATCTTTTAAGAAAAATTAAAGCCATTACTTAATTTTAATAAGTAATGGCTTTTTTATATTTATTTTCTATATAATTATAAGGCTTTGATAATTCACCCTATTATTTATCTAATAGGACAAATTCCACCTTCGCACCCTTCATTTCCAATATCAAATTCGACCTCTTCTTTTTCGTATTTAGATATTAATGAAGGTACAAAAGGCTTCATTTCTTTCACTCTCTTTTCATATTCTTCCTTATTTATAGCTTCATATGGTAATAACTCATAAAAACTATCATCTAGTGGCAGGAATGATACAGCAACAACTGAATCCCAATTATCCCATACCCACTGTTCAACTTCTTCCCACTCATGATTTCTAACATGAACAGTTATTGAACAATTATGCTCAACATAGTTTTCCATAAACATCTTGTAATTTTCAAGTTGTTCTATAGCACTTACTTCATACTTAGTTTTTCCTTCTGGAGCCTTAACTGGGAATTCCACTACTTTAGTTGTGCAATTTTCAATACTTTGGCCTACCTCTGGTACTACTGGATAGCCTAATTCCTCACATACTTTAACTAATGGATCATCACTTGATATTCTAACACGTCTTATAAAGTATGGTGAATGTGAATAATGCACTCCACTTGATACTGTAGGTAATTGAGATAATGTACCTTCTGGTTTAATTGTAGTTACTAAAAGTGGTTCATTTTGTCCTAATTCCTTAGCATACTCTAATGCGGCATCTTTTGCTGCCTTTTTTAGTTTTCTAAGCAATTCTGCTTCTTGCTCCTTAGTAAAGCTAGTTGCATTTATCATGTCTTGCCATCCAGTTAATGAACATCCAATTAATTTATCTCTTTGCTGTACTCTATCCCAGTCTGGAAGTTCAAGTTCTACACAAGTCATTCTATATCCTGCTCTTGCTGATAATCTTTGTGCTTCAAGTAATGCTTTTTCATCTAAGCTTCCATTTTCTTTAACAAAAGCAAATACATTTACAGTTGTTAAATTACATAAGCCTTGTGAATCTAATAATATTTCACCACATGGATTAACTCCATTCATATTTGGCCTTCTCTTCTCAGCAGCTTCAGCATTTATCCATCCTGGTTCCCCTGAATATCTCATTTTTTCTATATTCCATTTTAATCTTTCTCTAGATGGCTTCTTTGTATAATAAATTGAATTATTGCTCATTTGTCTATGAATTAAATCTTTATTAACACTCCACTTGCCATCTTCTTGCTTATATAAATTAGATTTTGCTTCTATACATTCTTCATCATTAGCATCAATTATTACCATTTCAGCAGTTCTTCTAACGCCACCTACTACAACATTTTCTCCAATAATGTTAGCAATGTCTAAACAGTCTATAGGTGAAAGCTTAATATTATCTTTTTCTAATAAAAGTGATTTTCTTTTTATTACCTTATCAATTTTGTAGAACATGTTTTTTAAGCTTTCATGTCCAGATGCTGTACCTCCAAAGGTTCTAAGTCTTTCTCCTTTTGGTCTTACATGAGAATAATCTATAATTATTGTATTTATATTTCTATATTGGCTTCTTCCAACAAGATTTAAGAAATGCTCTAGTGCTTGAACCCATCCTTCTTTTGAGTCTCCTATTACAATTTCAGCTGAAGTATTATTATAAAAAACTAATGATGTACTATCTTCTCTAAGCATTTTAGGCTTCTCTACATAATCCTTATGAATTAATTTATAATTAGTTCTAAGTTTAGGTATCTTATTTACATCTTCTCTAAGAACTCTTACTCCAACTCCAGAACCTATCATAAGTAAATAAAACAAATCTGTAAAAGCCTGGAATGAATCAATTTTTTGGAATGCACAATTAAAATTACTCATAGGATATTGCTTAGAAACATTTGTATTTCCTACCCAAAAAGTTCTTCCAGATAAAAATTGCCTAAGGTTAAATACATTATCATATAGTTTTTCTGCTTCTTCCTTTGATGTTGGCACTATAGAAGTATTATATTCTACAGCTCTTCTTACAGTTTCCCACCAATACTCTCTTCTTCCTTGTTCCATAAGAAATCTAGAATATGTTCTATAATAAACAAAGTTACCTAATTGACCCATAGGAGATGAATTGTGTTTGTATTTGCTTACAAAATCATCTTTTATCATCTTATAGGCTTCTTTACTTAAATTTTTTCTTCTTTCTTTTTCTTTTTCACTTCTATATATTATATATCTTTTTGCTACATCTTTTCTTTCACTATCCATCAATTTGAACTCTACAACATCTTGTATATCTTCAACTTCATGATACTTTTCAGGTCTATTAGATAAACTTATAAATACCTCATTTGCTATTTGCTCACTTAAATTATGATCTACTCCAATTTTAGTTTCTTCCATTGCCTTTTCAATTGCCTTAACTATTTTATCCTTAGTAAAATCTACTAAGTTTCCATCTCTTTTTCTTACTTTCATATTAACACCTCATAAATTATAGTTAAATTAATAATACTAGATAAATTTCATTATTTATCCATCTATATAATTATACTACATATTGTGTATTTATCCATAGTATTTTTAAAAATATACAATATATTGTTATTATGATGTGAATAAGTTAATATTAGTATCTTCTTTATCTGCAAATTGACTATTATAAAGATCTTTATAAAAACCGCCTTGCTTAATTAACTCTTCATGAGTTCCTTGCTCTATTATATTTCCATTGTTAATTACTAGTATTAAATCAGCACTTTTTATTGTTGAAAGTCTATGCGCTATAACAAAACTAGTTCTACCCTTCATTATATTTCTCATAGCTTTTTGTAGTAATAATTCTAATCTAGTATCTACCGAACTTGTAGCTTCGTCTAAAATTAATATAGCCGGATCTTTAAGTATTGCCCTAGCTATAGTTAAAAGTTGTTTTTCTCCTTGAGATATATTTGATGCCTCTTCGTTTAAAATCATATTATATCCATCTGGCAAGGTCTTAATAAAGTGATGAACATTTGCAATCTTAGCAGCTTCTATTATTTCTTCTTTTGATGCACCAAATCTACCATATTCAATGTTATCATAAATACTTCCATTAAATAACCAAGTATCTTGAAGAACCATACCAAACATAGCTCTTAAATCTTCGCGTTTCATATCTTTTATATCTACACTATCAATTTTAATTGAGCCGCTTTGAATTTCATAAAATCTCATTAAAAGGTTAATTAAAGTAGTTTTACCTGCTCCAGTTGGTCCAACTATAGCTACCATTTGACCACTTTTAATCTCTGCACTTAAATCTTCTATTAATATCTTATCTTCATTGTAACCAAACTTTACATGTTCAAAACTTACATTTCCTTTTGGATTTTCAAGTTTATTAGTATTATTTGAAACTTTCACCTCTTCTTCTTCCTCTAAAAATTCAATTACCCTTTGAGCTGCAGCTACTGCTGATTGTATTGCTGATGATAATTGAGTTACTTGAGATAAAGGTTGATTTATTTGCCAAATATAACGTATAAATGCTTGAAGATTACCAACAGTTATGCCTCCTGATATTACTGTTATAGCACCTACAACACCTATTGCTGCTATTCCTAAATAGCTAACAAGACTTACTAAAGGCGACATGATACTTGATATAAATTGAGCTTTAAAGCCTGCTGCACACAATTCTTCATTTGCTTCTATAAAATCACTTAATGAATCTTCTTCTTTACCATATAACTTTATTTCATTAAAGCCAGTATACATTTCTTGAACTCTTCCATTAAGTCTTCCTAAAGCTGCTTGTTGCTTATTAAATAACCCTTGTGATTTTTTTACTATTATATTAGTAATTAAAATACTTAATGGTATTATTAGAGTTGCTAATATTGCAAGTTTAATATTAATTGAGTACATCATTATAAGTGCTAAGCTTAGTGATAAAATAGCATTTATTACTTGAATAAAGCTTTGCTGTAATGCATTTGAAATAGTATCAACATCATTTGTAATTCTACTTAGCACATCACCATAACTATGACTATCAAAATATCTTATAGGAAGTCTACTTATTTTTCTTTGAACTTCATTTCTAATATCCCTCATAGTATTTTGAATTGCATTTGTTAATAAAAAGCTTGCTATAAAAGTTGAGCCAGCACTTCCTATATAAATCAGAAATAGCAATATTAATACTTTAATTATATAATTAAAGTTAACTGAAGCTCCGGTAACTCCTTTTACCATATCTTCAACATCTTTAATTAATTGAGTAATTATTAATCCTTCAGTTCTTGGCGCTATTGCTACAAAAACTGCTGATGAAATTATAAATAAAATAGCTCCGAAGAAAGACCATTTATACTTATTAACAAAAGGAGAAATCTTTTTTACTACTAACTTAAATTTATTCATTATGCTAATTCCTCCTCTGTAAGTTGTGATATTGCAATTTCATGGTATATTTCACAATTTTTTAAAAGTTCCTTATGAGTACCTATCCCTACAACTTCTCCTTCATTTAATACAATAATTTTGTCAGCATCCATTATAGAACCTATTCTTTGAGCCACTATTAATACTACCGAATCTCTTGTCTCAGCTTTAAGCCTTTTTCTTAAAACTGCATCTGTTTTAAAATCTAAAGCTGAAAAACTATCATCAAAAATATATATTTCTGGCTTTCTAACTATAGCCCTGGCTATTGAAAGCCTCTGCTTTTGTCCTCCTGATACATTTGATCCACCTTCACTTATTGGTTCATCAAACTTTTTAGGTTTACTAGAAATAAAATCATATGCTTGAGCAACTTTAGCTGAATATTCTATTTCTCCAGTTTTGGCATTCTTCTTACCAAATTTTATGTTGCTTGCAATACTACCTGTAAACAAAAGATTTTTCTGTGGAATAAAACCTATCTTTTTACGTAAAGCCTTTAAATCATATTTTCTTACATCTATACCATCTATTTTTATACTTCCTTTGGTAACATCATAAAACCTTGGTATTAAATTAATCAATGTACTTTTACCACTACCTGTACTTCCTATAAAAGCAATAGTTTCTCCCTTTTCAGCTTTAAAGGATATATCTTTAAGAACAGGAACTTCTCCATTTGGATAAGTAAATGATACATTATCAAATTCAATAACACCCTTTATTTCTGTTTCCTTAATCCCATTTTCAGGATTTTTTATTATAGGATTTTCATTTAAAATCTCGGTAATTCTATTAGCAGATACTTGAGCTTTAGGGTACATAACAAATACCATTGAAAATAGCATAATAGAAAACATTGCATGGAATAAATACTCTATAAAAGCTACTAATTGACCAACTTGAAGTACTCCTATATTTATCATCTTACTTGAAACCCAAAATATAACAATAATTGCTATGTTAAGTAAGAAAAAGAAGGTAGGCTGAGAAACTGCCATAAGCTTATTTAACTTTTTAGATGTATCTGCATACAAATCATTAGTTTTCTCAAATCTTTTTCCTTCATATTTATCATTTCCAAAAGCTCTAATTACCCTTATTCCTGTTAGATTTTCTCTAGAAATTCTATTTAGTTTATCTAACCTCTCTTGTAATTTTTCTGATAAAGGTTCTGAAGTTTTTACTATTACTACAACTCCTAAAATTATAAATGGAATTACTACGGCTAAAATCAGAGATAATGATAAACTGGTTCTAAGTATCATTATTAAACTTACAGTAAACATTACAGGTGTAAGTAAAGCTGTTCTTAAAAGTGTATTAGTAAACTGTAAAAGAACAAAAGCATCATTTGTAGTTCTTGTTATAAGTGATGACACTCCAAATTTATCGTATTCTGTATGTGAAAATTCCTGTGCTTTTTTAAATATATCATTTCTTATATCTCTAGTAATACCTGTTGAAATTCTAGATGAACAATACCCTAATAATATTGTTCCAATAACTCCAATTATAGATATAAATGCTATAATAAATCCCATTTTTCTTATATAGGTAATATCATTATTGATTATTCCATTGTCTATAACCTTAGCCATAATAGTAGGAATTCCAAGCTCTACTAAAGCAAATCCAAATACCGATATTATGTTTAAAAGAATAAATGGCTTATAGTTTTTTAAATATTTTAGTATTAATTTCATTACTGTATTTCACTTCCTTTCTTTAATTGAATCAATATAAAATAAAAATGAAATTTCTTCATTAATAACATTTTAATTTTCTTATAATACTTAATTCAAATTATCCCAACATTTTATCATAAGTTATGTTAAAAAGCTATTTTTTATAAATATTGTAAAACATAGATATATGTAATCTTTTTATTCATTGCTTTTAGGTAATCTAAATTTAAATAAAATTATAGCTTTTTATCCTTATTGCAATTTATTGCCCCCTTTGATAAACTGAATTTATGATGATGAAAGGGGGATATTTATTGTTAGATTCTATTGATAATGAGGTTTTAAGTAATCTCACTAAAAGTGAATTATCCATATTACAATATATTGATAATAATGCATCTAAAGTCCTAAGTATGAGTATCCATGAGTTATCTGAAAATGTATTTTCATCAACAGCTACAATTTTACGTTTATGTAAAAAGCTAAATTTTAGTGGCTATTCGGAATTAAAATTTGTATTAAAAAATAACCTTGCTTCTAAAAAAACTTTAAATAGTAATCCTTTGTCTGATGATAACATATTATTAGATTTATATTCTCAAGTTGAAAATACTGGTCGTCTTCTAAATACTAAGAATATAGAATCAGTAATAAGTTACCTCTTGAGTGATAAAAAAATCCATTTATTTTCTACTGGGATAACAAATGTAATTTCTGAATATATGCAAAGATATCTCTTGGCAGTTGATCGATCTGTAATCTTATATAAAATAGATAAATTGTCTTTGGATTCTACTATTAGTTTTACTAAAAATGATGTTTTAATTTTAGTAAGTGTTACTGGAAATGAACCATCTATACTAAAAATTGCTAGACTTGCCCAAAGCAATAACGTTCCTATTATAGCTATTGCTCCACTTACAAGCAGTCCTTTATCGCAGATAGCTAATATTACTCTATACTTTTATTCAAAAGAACGTTCTTTTTCTAATTATGATATATCAAATAGAATTTCTATTTTTTATATAGTTGATATGTTATTAGAGTATTATTTTTATCATTTAAGTAGTTCTAAAAATAATAATAATGTTTAAAGGAAGGAGAGATAAAGTGCTTAATAATTTTGATTCTGATGCTGTTAAATCTTTAACTTCAAATGAGGATATTATATTACAATATATTATTTCTCATAAGGATGAAGTTATAAAAATGAATATTAATCAATTAGCACAAAATACTTATGTATCTACTGCGACTATCTCTCGTTTATGCCATAAATTAAATTTAAAAGGATTTAGTGATTTAAAATTCAAATTAAAATCTGATAATTTACATAAAAATGATTTATTATCTAATAATACATTAGAAAATAAATCTTCTGAAATAAATGATATAATTCCAAATAGCCTTAAAAGATTAAAGAACACTGTTGAGAAGCTCAATGTAGAGGATTTAAATTATATAGTAAATTGCTTATGTAGTGATAAAAATATTCATATTTTTGCTAGAGGTCTTACACAAATGCCTCTAGAATATCTCTCTAATACGCTATTATCCTTAAATAGATCTTCTACATTTTATATTGATCCACCACTTATTTATCGTGCTGCTTCTCGTATGACTTCAAATGATATTATGATTATTGGGAGCTCAGGTGGAGCTACAATACCAATTATAAAGACAGCAGCCCTAAGTAAATCCAATGCTGCTATCGTAATTGCAATCACCTCAGACCCTTCTAGCGAATTAGCTAGTATTGCTGATATAACCTTATATGGTGAAATTGAACGGAAGGACTTTTTTGGAATAGATATTAATTCAAGATTATCAATTCAGTTCATTATAGAAGCTATTTTAGAACTTTATATTAATAAATTAAAAACTAACAACATTTTATAATTATTGAATTATAAAAAAAGAGCAACATAAAAGTTGCCCTTTTTTATAATCTATCTTTTCATTGCGTCTTTTACTTGCTTAGCAATTTTTTCAATCTTTGGTCCATAAACCACTTGAATATGAGTATCTGATGGTTTAACTATTCCCATTGAACCTGTAGATTTTAAAAGTGCTTCATCTATTAAAGACATATCTTTAACATCTACTCTTAATCTTGATATACAATTGTTTACAGCAATTATATTATCATATCCGCCTAGTCCATCGATGATTTTTATTGCTAAACTTGTTACTCCTCCAACATTTTCTTCTTTAGAAACCTCTTCTTCATCTTCACTAACATCTATTGAAATATTTCTACTTGAAAAATACCATTTGAAAACAAAATAGTATATAACTGCAAATACTATACCAACTAACACTATTACATACCATCTTGAACCTGGAACTAAAACACCATAGATTAAAAAGTCTATAACTCCGCCTCCTGTATTACCAACTCCAACACCTAATAAGCTTAGTAGTCCAAAAGAAATTCCTCCCATAACAGCATGGAATAAAAATAATTGTGGAGCGATAAACATAAATGCAAATTCTAACGGTTCAGTAATTCCTGATACAAAACATGCAGCTACTCCTGCAATCATTAATGCTTTTACTTTTGACTTTTTCTCTATTGGAGAAGTCTTGTAAATGGCATATGCTGCTGCTGGCAGACCAAACATCATAAATGGCATTTTACCTTGACCTAAGAAAGCTGTAAATTGTCTTAATTCTGAAATAGGAACTGAATCAAAGAACTTTAAGAAAATATTTAAGCATCCTTCAACTCCTTGATATACTCCACCAACAGATGTAGTACGGAATACTCCATTTAAAACATGATGTAATCCAGTTGGAATTAATATTCTTTCTAAGAAACCAAATATAAATACTCCTACTGATCCTAAACTTGCTATTAAAGATCCTAACCAGTTAATTACTGATGAAACTGGAACCCAAATAAATGGCATTACTTGTCCTAAAAGCGTCATAGCTCCAATAACTACAATAGCAACAAATCTTTTTCCTCCATAGAAAGCGATTGCAACAGGAAAATCAACATTAAAAAACTTATTATGAAGAACTGCGGTTAATATACCTGTTATCATCCCTGCAAATGCACCCATCTCTATTGTATCTGCTATACCTAAGATAGTTGACATTTTTAGTGAACTAAAATCAAAGAATCCTGATCCTATTACTAAAGATGCACTTAATAGAAAAACATAATATCCTATAAATCCTGCAAATGCAGCAATTTCTTTTTCTTCTTTTGCTAGTCCAAATGCTATACATATTGAAAATAATACCGGAATCATACCAAATACAGTTGAAGTAATCGTTTTTATAACGGTTATTATATAATTAAATGATTGTAATTTTAAAAATGGTAGCAAATCTTGAACTTGTGGTTTTAGAAGTGCAGATGTTAATCCTAATAATAGCCCTGCTGCTGCTAAAGTAGCTATTGGTAACATTAAGCTTCTACCAAGAGCTGAAAAAAAACCCATAACTTTATTATTATTTTTTCTCATTTATAATTCCCCTTTTCTAAATTTATTTTAAAGGCTTTTATAGCATGAGCTGCCAAATTGATATACAATTCAAAGCTTTCAATATAGGCAGCTCCATACACAATTACTATTTAAACTCTGGCCAGTAGCCTTTGTTTGCTTCTATTAATGCATCTAATACTTTTCTTGCTTTCTTAGCATCATTAACTAATCTATTTAAAGTAAATGCTTGAAGTGCTTTAGAATATGATTTTTCATAATAAGCATCCACTAGTAATTTTTCACTTGATACTTGATTAACTAATAATCCTAAGTAAAATTGAGGTATGTTTCCAACCCCCATAGGTCTTGGTCCATTTATACCAAGTTCTGCAACTACTTCTACCATTGCATCATCTTGCATATTGTTTATTGATCCATTATTTTCTGTTATTATAATATATCTTCTATTTTGATTGTAAGCTATTGATTGAGCTACTTCTATCATCATTTCAGCATGAGCATCACTTTCAATTTTTACTCTGCCTTCTGTTGTACCCGCAGCTGCAACTTCTCTACATTCATTAAATACACGATTTTCTCTATTAGCCATAACTTCATCAGCTCTTGTAAAGTTTGGATCAAGATGTGAAACTTTATATTCTGGATATAAATAATATTGATCATAAGTGTTTGGTAAGTAATCAGGGAAGTCTTCCATTATTGTTTGGACCATTCCATAAGTATCTAACCAAGATTTATCTCTTTGCTCTGCATCTTGAGGTAAAAATCCTCTTTCTTTTATTAATTGCTTTAATTTAGGTAATAAATCTTCTCCTGTCTTTCTATCATATATATTAGTAAACCATCCATAGTGATTTAATCCAAAATATACAGGATCTAAATCCTTCCAGTCACATCCTAATAGTCTACTGCATGAACGTACAACATTTTCAGGTTGATCGCATATGTTTAAAATTTTCTTATCATTTGGAAATTCTCTTCTTAATGCTTCTGCAACTATAGCTGCTGGATTAGAATAATTTAATATCCATGCATTTGGAGAATATTTTCTTATATCATAAACAGCTTCAATCATTCCTACTATAGATCTTAATCCATAAGCCATTCCACCAGCTCCACAGGTTTCTTGTCCAATAAGCCCCATACTTAATGGAATATGTTCATCTTGGGCTCTCATCTTAAGTCCACCTACACGCATTTGCATAAATACAAAATCCATATCAGTATAAGCTTCTTCGATATCTGTAGTATAGCTAAATTCAACCTCTGGATATCTTTCCTTCATTAATATTTTTCCAAACTCACCAATTGGTTCTTGTCTTTCTGCATCTATATCAAATAAAACTAATTTATTTAATGGAAATTCTTCCTTCAATCTACAAAATGATTTTAAAAATCCTGGTGTAAATGTACTTCCACCACCAACTATAACAACATTATATCTTTTCATAACAATCACTCCTAATATTAATTTTATAATTACTGCGACTAAGTTTTAAATTATAACTAAAATTTATAAAAACGGCCGTTTCTTTTCTATACTCATATTCTATATTCTGATATCGTTTTAATCAATAAGTTACAAGCTTATAGTCATGAATGATTCAATATGTTATTTGTGACATGAAAAGTAATTTTTTACTCTATTTATCTTATTTATAATAAGTAAAAATAAATATAGTAAAAGGAGCCATATTTTTAGGCTCCTTTTACTATATTTATGGAATTCTATAATAACTCTTTTCTTAATTCTTCAGCTGATTTTGGTGATAAATAGCTAAATGGTATATCTAGTACAGTACGAGCTCCCCTTTGACCTTCTTTATATAATCTATAAACTGCTCTTGCATAAGCTACTAACACGCTTGAAGTAAACTCTGGATTACTATCAAGTTTTAAACTGAATTCCATTCTTTGATTTGTACTTTCTCCAGTAATTCCTGTACGAATAACAAACCCACCATGTGGCATCCCTTTATGATTCTTATTCATTTCTTCTTCAGTTATAAAGTTCACTGTTGTGTTATAGTGCGCAAAATAGTTTGGCATATTTTCAATTTCATTTTTTATGTCCTCTAAATTAGCCCCATCCTCTGGCACGACATAACAAATTCTTTCATGTTTTTCTTTAATTGAAAGTTCTTTATTTTTTCCAGTACGAACCATTTCAATAGCACTCTCAATTGGTACCGTATATTGAACTCCATTTTTAACACCTTTTACTCTTCTAATTGCATCTGAGTGCCCTTGACTTACACCTTTTCCCCAAAAAGTATAATCTTTTCCTCTTGGAAGTACTACCTCTCCTAAAAGACGATTTAATGAAAATAATCCTGGATCCCAACCAACTGATATAAGTCCAATAGTACCAGAGCTTTTTGCTACATCATCTAACATACTAAAATATTCTGGTATCTTAGCATGAGTGTCAAAACTATCTACCGTATTAAACATTTTTACAATCTCCGGCGTCTGTTGTGGCAAATCAGTGGCAGAACCTCCACAAAGAATCATAACATCAATTTTCCCCTTATAATTCTCAATTTCTGAAATATGTAACATTTTTGAAGTCGCTACTAACTTATCTGGATTTCTCCTTGTAAAAATAGCCTCTAATTCAAAATCTGAATTTTGTGCTAAGGATAATTCTACACCTTTTCCAAGGTTTCCATACCCTACAATACCTACTCTAATCTTATTGCTCATAAATTTTCCTGACTATAAAGTCAGGTGCCCCCTTTCTATAATTTATATTTTTAATTTAGCCATTCTTCTATTAAATTTATAATAGCTATATCATGTGATATGTTTAATTTTTTACATTTGTCATCAAATTTTTCATATAGTTCATTTGGTACATTTATAAAGAACTTCGATTCGTCTTGTGATATATTCCTCTTTATACTAATGTCATCATTATTGATATTATCATTATTAATATAATTATTATTATATTCTACAATAGCATTTTTAGCAGTTTCATCTGCTAAGTCATTATATATACTTTCGTTACTATGAGCTTTAACTTTTATAAAACATATTTCAATTTCATTACTAAATTTCTCAATATTTTTTACATATTCTTGTGTATATTCATTTTTGGCTTGCCATTCTCCGCTAGCCCATAATGAAATGTTTTTCAAATCATGATATATTGCTACTCTTTTAGCCTTATATTCTTCTTTTGCTATATTTAAAGCTAATTTTGTTGCCTCTAACTCTCCTACGATATTCCATTGATTCCATTTATCATAACCAGCACAAGAATAAAGCTTATGCTCATTATTTTCTAAATTTAAGACTACTACACCTGATCCATATGTTTTGCTTTCTTTATCATAACTACCATCTACAAATGCAATAAATTCATATTTATCTTTTAATTCATTATAATCTATATAAGATTTAAAAACATTTATTTTAGCAGAACTTCTGATTGGTGTAATAAGGCTTTCTTTCTCTAAATTATACTCTACTTTTTTCTCTTTACTTTTTATATCTTCTTTAGAAATAACTATTCCTAAAAAGTCGTTAGCTTCTTCAAGTGTTGAAAATCCTTGATATTTTGCTCCTGGAAAACCATCTATGCTTTTTTTACACTCATCCCAATTATCAAATATACCTATTTCTCTACCTACTTTAACTGCATAAACCTTTTTTTTAGCCATATTTAACTCTTCCTTTTTTATTATATTTAACATAACTACTTATAAATATAAAATTTAATTCAAAATTACTGTAATATCTGAATTTTACTTATATTATTTGAAAAATAGCCTTTATTTTCATTTTATCATATAAATTTAATTTATGACTATTTATTTTAGCTTATATAATTCTTTAAGAATGCTATATTAATGATTTATATATAAAAAATAAACAAGTTGCAATATATTATTGTCACTTGTTTATTTCTCTATTTACTATATTACTTATATATTACTAAATAGTATTCATTATTAGTCTATTCGCGTTAACTTTAGGGTTTCTCCATTTCCTATAATTATAGGAACTTTCTCTATTCTAACAATACTAGTATCTATTCCAAACCATTTCTCTGGTGAAACAGTTAATTTCTTTATTAATAATTTAGTACTTGTAACAAAATTATCCCATCTAGATAATTCACTTTCATTTGAAAGTATTTCTTGTAATAATACAAATTTAAAATCTCCAACAAGATGCTTTTTACTATGACCAATCATATATTCCTTTGGAGTATATTTTATCTCCCCACTACGCACAAGGTCTTGAATAACTTGATATAAAAATATATTAATCTTTTGTTCTACACGAAATCCAAGGTTAAATTGAATATAAAATGCTTCATTTGGTACTATTGTTTTTACATTATATTCTTTTGTATATGGCTCATCTGTTACCTTAACATTTACAAACCAATAAAATTTTGCACGCTTAGGTTGCTTATTAAAAATTGAAAAGATTATTTTACTTTCAATTTCTTCATAATTTTGAGATTCTGTTAAATATACAAGATTTGTTGCAAATAAAGGTAGTTCCTTATCATCTTTTAATGATCTAAAGTGCTTTTTAAAACATAATATACCAACGTACTGACTAAATCTCTTTCTTATAACTGTACCATAAATCCATATATACATTAAAAATATCAATGCACCAGCAATTATAATTGTTACATATCCACCATTAATAAATTTAAATAAGTTAGCATACAAGAAAGCAGCCTCTATAATAGTAAAAACAATAAAAATCATTATTGCCATTGATGATTTCTTTTTAATATACCTTATGTATTGAGATAATAATATAGTTGTCATAAGCATTGTTATTGTAATTGCTAGTCCATATGCAGCTTCCATATGTTCTGATTTTTTAAATTTTAGTACTAATAGTACACATCCAATATAAAGTAACATGTTTACTGCTGGTATATAAACTTTGCCCTTATCTTCATTTGGATATCTAACTTGAAGCTTTGGAAATAAATTCAACTTAATAGCTTCAGAAACTAATGTAAATGAACCAGTTATAAGGGCTTGACTAGCTATTATTGCTGCAATTGTAGCTATTATAGTGCCAGGTATTATAAACCATTCCGGCATAATTAAGAAAAATGGATTTTCTTTAATCACGTTTCCTTCTCTTAACATAAGCCATGCACCTTGACCTAAGTAATTAAATATTAAACTTATTTTTACAAATACCCATGTATAATGAATATTTCTTTTACCACAATGCCCAAGATCTGAATAAAGAGCTTCTGCTCCTGTAGTGCAAAGAAATACTGCTCCTAAAATATATACACTTCTAGGACTTGTTATTAATAAGTGTATACCATAATAAGGATTTATAGCCTTTATTATACCCGGGAATTGCAGTACTTGGACTATACCTAAAATAAATAACATTACAAACCATATAACCATCATAGGTCCAAAGACTTTTCCTATTACATCTGTTCCAAATCTTTGAAGCAAAAATAATAGTGTTAATATAGTTATTACAATTATAATTATACCTCTTGTTTCAATTGGTATAACTAAGTTTAGTCCTTCTATTGCAGAAGTTACAGTTACAGGTGGTGTAATCATTCCATCTGCAAGTAATGTTGCCCCCCCTACAACAGCAGGTATTATTAGCCATTTAGCCTTTTTTCTTACCAAGGTATATAATGAAAATATTCCTCCTTCACCTTTATTATCAGCTTCTAAAGTTATCATTACATACTTTATTGTTGTTTGAAGGGTCAATGTCCATATAACAAGAGACACCCCTCCTAAAATAAGATCTTTTGATACATGTCCATTGTCTACCATAAGCATTGATTTCATAACATAAAGCGGTGATGTTCCTATATCTCCATACACAATACCTAGTGCTACTAAAAGAGATGCTATACTAACTTTTTTGTTAACTTTCATTTTGTATACCTTCCTACATTTCTTACAATATTAATTCATATAACTACATATTACGCAATTTTTTTAATCTCTATTTGTAAAAGTTATTATTTTATAGAATAATGTCGCTCTCAAAATCAATATTTTATAGCAATATTATATTTAAAACAACATGCTTATATCCTTATATGAACGTTAATTTTATCTATCTATCCCCGTTATCTCAAATCTTGCATATATTATCTCTTTATTTATATTTTTTATGCTGATTTTCTTTAGTTTTTATAAAAAAAGGACTGTGAAATAATATATTTTTAATATTATTTCCACAGGCCTTATACTTCTGTCATATTAACTTTTATATATTAGTGTAACGTCTTCCTTTTGGTACTATAAATGGTGAAGAGGATATTCAATCTGTTAATATATATTCTCCTTATCTATTTTATTGATAGCTTAACAGCAGCTGCTAATGCTGCTCCAGAAGATTATCACAGTTTAGTAGTGAATTCCTCTTTCTTAATTAGAATAGTCATTTTAGTTCCTTCACCTATTTTACTTTCACAGTATATTTTCCCACCTAAAAGCTCTAATATCCTTTTTACAATAGAAAGGCCAAGACCATTTCCTAAATTTTTATGCGATTCATCACACTGATAAAACCTTTCAAAGATTCTAGTTGTTTTTTCTTCTGAAATACCAATTCCTTCATCACAAATTATTACCTCTACATTATCATCCATAGAAGTTAATATAATTTTAATAGTACTTTTAGGTCTTGAGTATTTAATTGCATTATCAATTAAATTTGTCCATACCTGATAAAGTAAATCATAATTACTCTTAATAATGACTTTATCTAGCTGCAGATCAAAATTATTCTCTCTGTTATCCCATTTTTCTGATAACATAATTATGCATTTACGAAGCTGTTCATCTAAAGAAAATTCTTTGTTCTTATCAACAATAGACTGATTGTCTAACCTAGAAAGCTGTAACATATTTTCAGATAGTTTTGATAATCTTACTGATTCATTATATACATATCCTAAATACTCTTGTTCTTCTTCTTTACTTAATCCACCATCCATAAGTAGTTCTGAAAATCCTGTAATAGCAGCAACAGGAGTCTTTACCTCATGGGATACATTGCTCATAAAGTCTTTTCGCATATAATCCATTCCACTTAATTCAGCTGACATCTTATTAACACTTTCAGCAAGTTCATCAATCTCATTGCTATACTCATATTTTCCTCTTAATTTTTCATTTCTCTTAATTTTAACTGTAAAATCACCTTCTGAAACTTTTTTTACTGCATTACTAACTTCTATAATAGGCTTTATAAAATGTGCTGTACCTACCCAAAGAAGTATTCCACCTAATACAATCGTCATAATACAAGCAAAAATGCACATAAAGATTGATATTGGCATTGTAACTTCACCCTTATAAAAAAGCTTCATGCCTAGCAGTACAATAACACAAGAAATAATACATGAAAAAGTCAGTGTAGCAATTGCTACTAATGAAAAGTGTATTCTTAATGACATTTTTAATTTTTTTTGCTTTTTCTTAGTTCTAATATTACTTAGTTTCTTCATAATTCTCTCCATTTAAAGCTTTGCCTTGTATCCTAATCCCCTGACTGTTACAATTTCAAAATCATTACTTTTTTCAAATTTTCTTCTAAGCTTTTTAATATGTGAATCAACCGTACGATCATTAATATCATTTTCCATTCCCCATATTTCATCCATCAATTCATACCTTGTGAATATTTTATTGGGATTGCTAAGTAATTTAAATAGTAAATAAAATTCCTTTGGTGGCATATCATAACTTTCAGTATCTGTATTAACAGTTAATGCATCATAATCTAATATAGTATTTCCAACTATTATCTTTTTTTCATTTGCAATTTGTGCTCTTCTAAGAAGTGCCTTTACTCTAAGGACCATTTCTTTCATATTAATAGGTTTTATCATATAATCATCACTACCTACCATAAAGCCCTTTTCCATATCTTCCATTTGGTCCTTTGCTGTAACCATTAGAATTGGTAGCATATATGAAGCATTTCTTAATTCTTTAACAAGTTCATATCCATTTTTATTTGGCATCATTATATCGCTAATAATTAAATCGATATGGTTTTTATCCATAATATCTAATGCTTGCTGTCCATCAAAGGAGGAAAAAACCTGGTAGTTTTCTTTTTTTAATTTTGCAGATATCATCTTATTTAGAGTCATATCATCTTCAACAACAAGAATAGAAAACAATACCTCCACCAACCTCTCTATGTTAGTTTTCTTTTAATTATCTCTCACTAATACGCCTTTGTCCATACGATAAATTACATCTACTAAGTCTAAAATACGTTCATCATGTGTTACCATAACTGCAGCTTTATTATGCTTCATTACTTCTTTTTTAATCATTTCAACTACCTGTCTGCCTCTAGTTCCATCTAAACTAGCTGTAGGTTCATCTGCTAAGATAACATCTGGATTATTCATAAATGCCCTAGCTATAGCAATTCTTTGTTTTTCCCCACCAGACATATTACTTGGATATTTTTTTGCACAATCTTTTAATCCAAGCTCTTTTAATGTTTCATTTACATCAAGAGAAACTTTTTTATTCATATTTTTAACTAATTTCAATTGGTCTTCAACAGTAAGATAAGGTAGTAACTGATGATTTTGAAAAATGAACCCAATTTGCTTTCTTCTAATTTTAGTCCAATTTTTTTGTTTTTCATCTGATAAGCATTTACCATTTAAAACTATCTCCCCACTATTTGGAGATAAAAGCATCCCCGCTATAGAAAGCAGCGTACTTTTCCCAGAACCTGATGGCCCAACTATTGCTACAAATTCTCCATGTTTTACATTTAGAGAAATATCTTTTAATACTATATTTTCACTTTCTCCATCATTATATTTTTTTGTTATATTATTAAGCTGTAATGCATATTCACTCATTATTCGTTACCTCCACCTATTGTAATCATTGGATCTACTTTTGCTACTTTTCTTGTAGAAATAATACTACATAAAATTGATATTAAAATAAATATAACTGAAATTGAACATGCAGAGCTTACTTTTAAATAAAAAGGCATACTACTTGGAAGTATTGATGCTATACCAAAAGCTAATGCATTTCCAAAAACAACTCCTATTAATGCTAGCATTATAACTTGGCTAACAATAAAATTAGTTAATTCTTTCATCTCCATTCCAATTGCTTTTAACACTCCAAACTGCTTTTCTTTTTGAATAGTTATAACATAAAAGAAAACACCTAATATTGCTGCTGAAATAACTACTAAAACCCATAATATCATTTTTATTGTAGTTTGCTCTGCAGAATAACCTGGAATATTTTCAATAATAGTTCCCTTATCAACTACTTCTAATCCATCAATATTTAATTCCTCTATACCTTCACCTTGTACTGCAATTGCATTATATTCCAGTTGATAATTGGGGTTTAATTCCTTTTTAATGTCTATATATGTTTTTGTAGAAATAAACCCAACCGGTGTATGACCATACATTTCATCACTTGTAAAACCTACTACTGTCATTTTAATTCCTGTTGATGAATCTTCTACTATATCACCTATTATTATTCCCTCTTCTTTAAAAGAATCATTTAAAACAATCGTATTTTCAGAATCTGTATCTATAAATGCAGTCCCTTCTGTAATTTTAGGCAATATGAAGCTTTCTGTATCAATTGCAAAATATGTTAAATTAATCTTACTTTCTTCACCTGATTTTAAAATATACATTCTCTGCACATTTAATACTGCTACATTATTTTGTGTCTTGTCTCTAATCATTTCATAATCCTCTGTAGATAAATTAGAAACTGTAATTAAATTTTCAGAATCCTCACTAATTACAAAGTTCTTTGCATCTACATTATCAATTGCTGAACTTACTGCTCTTCCAAGTCCATTTGCAAGCCCTGATAAAAAGAGTACCATAAATATCATTAAAACTAATATCATCTCAACTAATAAATATTTCTTCTTATTGTATTTTAATTCTTTCCATGCTAATTTCATTTGTTACCTCTTTCTCTATGTTTAATATTTTTATATTTCTTACATCACTTATTTTATTTCAAGTAATACACATAATACACGGCCTCCTTAGTATTTATCATAAAACTTTCTTTTTAATCAATTATGCGATTAATAAGTTTAACTTAATATAGTTCAAGAATATGACCTGAATATGACGCAAAAAAACCTTTCTAAATTATTAGAAAGGTTTTTTAATAAATTTAAATTAATGTTCTAACAACATTTTCTACTGTTTTTTCTAAATTTTTTGCTCCATCTTTTAGTGCTTCATCTAAAAAAGTTACTCCTCTTAGTATTCCAAAAATAGAAGTTATTCCTATATCATATAGATTTTCTGATCCATCTTCTACTTTACCAGCAAAAGCAATAGTTTTTATACCTTGTCTTTTTGCTGCTGACGCAACCCCCATGGGAGTTTTTCCAAATATAGTTTGACTATCTATACTCCCTTCACCAGTAAATACAAAGTCGGCTCCTTCTATTTTGGATTCAAGGTCGGTATGTTTGATTATTAATTCTATTCCTCTTAAAAGCTTTGCATTAAGAAATGCTAAAAGTGCCGCTCCAAGGCCTCCTGCTGCACCTGCTCCTTCAATATAAGCAACATCTTTTCCTAAATCATTTTTTATTACATTAGCATAGTTTTCTAAAGCTTTATCTAAAAATACTATCATTTCTTCTGTTGCACCTTTTTGAGGACCAAATATTCTTGATGCTCCCTTTTCTCCTATTAATGGATTAGTAACATCACAAGCAACTTCAAAGGTCACTCCGTTAAGACTTTCATTTAAATTACTTAAATCTATCTTATTAAGCTTTGATAAAGCAGCTCCACCAAAATGAAGTTCATTGCCCTTATCATCTAATAAGTGTCCACCTAAAGCTTGTATCATACCAGCTCCACCATCGTTAGTAGCACTTCCTCCTATTCCAATTAAGATATGCTTTGCTCCATTTTTTATTGCATCTAATATTAGTTCTCCTGTTCCAAAGGTTGTAGCTATTAATGGATTTCTTTCTTCTCTTTTTACAAGTTGTATTCCACTTGCACTTGCCATTTCTATTATAGCCTTACTTCCATCTCCAAGAAGTCCATAAGTTGCCTTTACTTTTTCTTTTCCAATTGGAGGAGTTACAAATGTTTCTACAAGTTTTCCTTCTGTAGCCATAACTAAAGCTTCTACAGTACCTTCTCCGCCATCTGCCATTGGAACCTTTATACATTCTGCATCTTTAACAACTTTTTTTATAGCTCTTTCCATTGCATCACAGGCTTCTTTTGCTGTCATACTTTCTTTAAATGAGTCTGGTGCTAATACGAATTTCATTTTTTCTACCTCCACTTTTAACAGTTAACAATTAATACTTAACCATTAATAATTTTCTATATTTACTATTCTATAAAATTACTCCAAATACTATTGTTGATACTATTGTCATTACTAGACCTATTAAAGATTCATAAGGTATAAGTTTTAATCTTTCTTTTATTTCCATACCTACACTTCCACCTGTTGCATGAAAGAAGCTTCCATGTGGAAGATGATCTAGTACAGTAGCTCCACTATGTATCATAGCTGCTGCATTTAATCCTGGTATTCCAAGTTCTAGGATTGTAGGTCCAAATACAGATGTTCCAACCGCTGTTCCTGAGGTAGTTGATGCTGTTGCTGCTGACATTAATATACCAGCTATTGGTGCTAATAATATACTAGGCAAACCAACTTTATCAACTCCATTTATAATTAAGTCTTTTAATTGTGAGTTAGAAATTATGCCTGCTAAAGTTCCTGTTCCAAGTAAAAGAATTGCAACACCACTCATTTTATTTAAACCAACTACTGCATAGTTTGAAATTTGTTTTCCCTTACCCATTATTATTGCTCCAATTATACCTCCAACCGGTAGTGCTATTAATGGGTCTATAACTATTCCTGCAATAGGTCTTAACATAAGTAATATTATTGTTATTATAGGACCTGAAATTGCTGCTATAAAGCTTGGTAACTCTTTAGATTCTTTTTCTTCACCTTCTATATTTTGAATTTTTACACCTTTTTTATCTATCCATTTTGCTAACATACAAGTTACTATAACTCCAAATATTGCTGGTATAATTCCTGCAATCATTAAACTTGTTAGAGGTACTTGTAAGTTTTCTGATGCTACTATAGCATTTGGATTTGGTGACATCAAATTCCCTGCTTTTCCTCCACCTATCATAGCTAACAAAATTGCTGGCTTACTAAGATTTGCTTTCTTTGCAATTGCTATAGCTATTGGAGAAACTGTAATAACTGCTACATCTATAAATACTCCAACCATAGTTAAAAGCATTGTAGCTATTGCTAATGCTATAAGTGCTCTTTGCTGACCTATTTTACTAACTATTGTTTCTGCTATTTTAATAGCTGCTCCTGATTCAATAAGAACTCCTGCTAAAACACCCGCTGTTAAAATTCTAAGGATAGCAGTTATCATTCCCTTTGCACCATCCATCATGAAATTAACAGTATTAACTAATGAAACTCCACCTACTAAACCTCCAATTAATGCTCCTAAAATTAGTGCATATGCTGGATGAATTTTTTTAATAATCAAAGTGATTGAAATTATAAGTGCAACTATTGCACCTAACGCTGATACTGAAATAACATCCATTTTCTAAACCCTTCTTTCAAATCTTTTATTAATAATTACAATTTTATTGTAGCTTCATTAGAAAATGTTTTCATTGTGAACTTGCACAATCTTTATTTAAATATCTTTGTTAATGTGAATATATATTGTAATAAATATAAGTATTTATTAATCTAAAAATATCAATGGAATTATTAAAGGATAACCCTGTTAATTCTTCTATTTTAGATAATCTATAGCTTAAAGTATTTCTATGAATATGTAATAATTCTGCTACCTTACCCCTTTCAAAATTTTCACTTACAAAAACTCTAAAAGTATCTATAAGCTCTTCTCCCCCTTCTTGTATCTTCTCTAATAATAATTTTGAATCTTTATTTTTTACTATTTTCTCTATTTCAGAATAAAAAATAGCATCTTCATCTCTTATTACTTTTTTCTTTATACCTAAAGCCATTGCTATATTTACAGTACTTATTCCTTTATAAAAGGTCTTTGATAATATATCTGATTTTTTTAAAAATATCATTAAATTTACTTCTTCTTTTGCTTTTTCAAGCAAATCCTCTATTAAATTATTATTTCTTTCTATATTGTTATTAAGCACAATACATATCCTAGATGAATTTAAACTAATTATATCTACTTCTTTATTAAAATAAATTTCTATTATCTTTTTAATTTTTTTACTATATTGCTTTTTATAATCAATTATTAGAAGGTAACCTTTTTCTTCTATATCAATATTAAGTTCCTTACCTCTGTCTATAAACTCATCATCATAAATTTCTTTTCTATGAATCCATTCATACAAATACTCTTCTTTTAATTTATTTTTTATTATATACTTTTCAATACTATACTCCTGTTGAATCAAAAGTTCTGTTGTAACCTTAACTAACTCACCAAAAGACCTTACCTTTTTGGGGCTTCCTGTTATTCCAACTACACCTATACTTCGTTTATTAAACATTATAGGCATATTAACGCCTGGTTTTACCCCTTCTCTTTCTTCATATACTTCTATAGCTGAAGTTCCCTGCAATGCTTCTTGAGCTCCTAAATGCAATGTATTAATCCTATCCCTATCTCCACTTGCTATAATTATTCCATCCTTATCCATAATATTTACATTATAAGGTATTATGTCCATCATTCTATCAACTATTTTTTGTGCTAAAGATTTACTAAGCATAATATAATTCTCCTCATAAATTATTAATATTCTTTAATTAAATTAATATCATAAAAAACACTTTATATTTTATCACATTTAAATCATTAGATATATTTTTATAGAATATAGACTTATATTTTTCATTTTGTCTATGATAAGATAATGTAAATATATTATTCTACTAAAAAGGAGAATTCATATGAGTATTGAAAATAAATTAACTAACAGCCCTAAATCAGATATAATTTTAGATAACGGACCTTTTTATCATGGAACAAAGTCCAACATTATTTAACTGATAAAAGATTTCCAGGGAATCCTACTCGTTCTTATCGTACAGCCTTCCCATTAAAAGTAATTGGAGAAATAACTGAATGGAAAGGCCATTCACAAGAAGAACTTAAAAATATGAAAGATAATTTAAATAAACTAAAAGAACAAGGAATTGAAGCTATTAATGAATAAATTCACTATTACTTTTATTAAAAATCGCTCTTGTGTATTTAAGTTCCTTTATAATAAAATAAAATTGCGTTATTTTATACTAATATTATTTTAAAGAGGAGTACTTATGAACCTAAATATAGAATCAAACCAAAGAACAAATTTTTTAGAATTTATAAAAAAAGAAATAGTATTAATTATCTCTGTATCTTTAGCTATACTTAGTTGTATATTTTCAGTGCCAAAGTTATCTTATATTGATTTTAATGTTTTAATACTTTTATTCAATTTAATGATAGTTGTTTCTTCCTTCAATGAGTTAAAGGTACTAGATTCTATTGCAACTAAAATATTAAAAGGATGTACATCTTATACTTCTATAACTTTCACCTTAGTTTTTATTACTTTAATATCATCTATGTTTGTAACAAATGATGTAGCTTTAATAACTTTTGTTCCACTAACTATAATAATAGGAAAAAAGGCTAATTTTAACCCAATGAAAATTATTATATTTCAAACTATTGCTGCCAATCTTGGGAGTAGTTTTACTCCTATGGGTAATCCACAAAATCTTTTTATTTATTCCTTCTATAAATTAGATATCATTGATTTTTTTAAATCAACTTTTCCATTATTATTAATATCAATTATTTTATTAATATTTTTCATATTGAAAGAAAAAAATAAAAAATTGAAAATTCAATTAAAAACTATAGATATTAAAAATAAAAAAGAAGTTATTGTTTTCTCAATTCTATTCTTTATAATTTTGCTATCCGTATTCCATTTAGCAGATTATAGATTCACATTTTTAATTACTATACTTACTGTATTATTGTTTAATAAAAGCTTATTTTTTAAAGTAGATTACTCTCTTTTATTAACTTTTATCGGATTCTTTGTATTCATTGGCAATATATCTACTTTAGATAGTGTAAAAAACTTTATGGAACAAATATTAAATAGTAAACAAGCTACCTTTACTTACTCAATTATTGTAAGTCAAGTAATTAGTAATGTACCTGCGACTATGCTATTATCAGGATTTACAAACTCAGTTAGAGAGTTACTTCTTGGAGTTAATATAGGCGGCCTAGGAACCCTTATTGCATCTCTTGCTAGTGTTATTTCATTTAAACTTTACTCTAATGAATTTCCTGAAGAAAGTAATAGCTATTTAAGATCTTTTACATTTTATAATATTTTAGGACTAGCTATAATAATTCCTTTGATTTATTTAATACTATTTTGTATTTAATCTTAACTTTTTAATTTCTATAAAAATCCACCTCAAATACTAAGTATAAATACCTAATATTTGAGGTGAACTTTATAAGTTGTTTCTATTAGACTGAACTTATTTGGAAAGTCCTACAATTCCAAATGAACCTGGTCCTCCATGAGTTGTAATTACACAGCCTGTTTGCATCCATGTAACTTTTTCAAATCCCATTTCCTTTACTTTATCTTCAGCCAATTTACGGATGGCCTCTGATAATCCTATTGACCACAATAGATACACTTCTTTTTTATCTAAATTTTTATCATTGCTGTATTCTTCTATTAGTTTGGGAATTATACTTTCCATTTTTCCCCTATACTTTTTCTTGGCTACTAAATATCCATTTTCAATTTCAATTGATGGATGTATTCTTAGTATTTTACCACCTATAAATACGGCATTACTTACACGGCCTCCTGCTCTAAGGTACTCCAATTCAGCAGGAACAAAACACATTTTAGTATTATCACTTATTCTGCTTACTTCTTTTAATAATTCTTCCATAGTAACATCAGGATTTTCTTTTAGATATTTAGCTGTTTGAATAACAACTGCCGCCTGACCAACTGATACATTCTTAGTATCAAAGCTTGTAACATAATCTCTATGCTCTGCAGCTATTAGTGCACTTTGGTAAGAACAAGTTGTTACCGCTGAATATGCCAAATGTAATATTTGTTTATCTGGATATAATCTGTGAATATCATCAAATACCTTTTCAAAATCCTGTGGTGAACTTCCACTTGTCTTTGGTATTTTATTTGTATTGTTATAATACTCACAAATTTTTTCTACTGGAAAAGTTCCATCATCATAAGTATTATCTCCCATAGTAACATGCATTGGAACAAGGAAAATCCCCATTTCTTTTGCAATGTCTTTTGTAATATCTGAACCTGTTTCTGCTACTAATATAATATTATTCATCCTTAATTACCCTTCTATTGTTTATTTTTAATTTTTGAAGTTTTTTAGTTTATTAATTTAATTAACGACATAGTTTTTCAATTAGATTATCTTATCATACTCTAATATATTAATTTAAAAATATCTTTCCTATTTGTATATAATCAACTTTACATATATATTTATATTATACCATTGTTTCAATAATTTTATAATTTTTTCTTACTTTCTAATATCTCTACAAACTTTGTAGAAGCTAGCGAAAGTGGAACCTTCTTTAAATAGCACACACCAATACTTCTGCTTGGTATTTCTTCTAAAATTTTAACTTCATAAAGCAATCCTTTTTCTAAATATTCTTTTGAAAATTCTTTTACTACACAAGCAATACCTAAATTTATTTTTGCAAACTCTAATAATAAATCAAATGATCCAAGTTCAAACTCTGGAGATATTTTTACACCTTTTGATAACATAAACTTTTCTACATACTTTCTTGAATTTGAACTAGGCTCTAGAAATATTAAAGGATATTTAACCATTTCCTCTAATGGAATTTTTTTATTTGTTAAGTCCTTATACTTTTCTCCACAAACAAAAATATCTTTAACCTTTCCACATGGTTTTACTTCTAGTGAAGAATCATTAATTGGAAGGTTACAAATTGCAATATCAATTTCTCCACTCTTAATTAAATCACAAAGTTCTGATGTAGTTCCATTTATAATTTTAAATTTAAGATTAGGATATTTATTATGAAATACTTCTAAATATGAAAGCAAAAAATATTTAGATATAGTGTCTCCTACTCCAATTTTCAGCTCTCCCACAGTTAAATCCTTAGATTCTAATATTTTTTCTTCTCCTGAACTTATTAAGTTAATTGCTGAGTTTACATATTCAAATAAAAGTTTTCCTTCGTTAGTCAAAGTTACCCCTTTTGGTGTTCTATTAAAAAGTCTAATATCTAATTCTCTTTCTAACTGCATTACAGCCTGACTTACAGCTGGTTGTGTCATATAAAGCTCTTTTGATGCTTTTGAAAAGCTTTTGCTCTTTGCTACCTGACAAAATACTTTATATAAGTCTAATTTAGCAATCATATAAGTACTCCTTATATCATTTATTAATTCTATTTATTTTACTTATACCACTTATTGTTGTATAGTACAAGAGTATTAAGTATTTAAAACAAATTTAAAATTGTTAGGAGAGATTGTTTTGGAAAGAGTTGTTGGTACAGTTGTTAGAGGACTTCGTTGCCCTATCATTAAAGAAGGGGATAAAATTGAAGATATCGTTGTAGAAAGTGTACTTAAAGCTTCTGAAGCTGAGGGCTTTACTATAAATGATAAAGATATAGTTACTGTAACTGAATCAATAGTTGCACGTGCTCAAGGAAATTATGCTTCAATAGATAATATAGCTACAGATATTAAAGCTAAATTTGGTGACGATACTATTGGTGTAATATTTCCAATTCTAAGTCGTAACCGTTTTGCAATTTGTCTTCGTGGTATAGCAAAGGGAGCTAAAAAGATAGTATTAATGCTAAGTTATCCATCTGATGAAGTTGGAAATCACTTAGTTGATTTAGATATGTTAGATGATAAAGGTGTTAATCCTTGGACAGATATTTTAACAGAAAAAGATTTCCGTAATTTATTTGGACATAATAAACATCCTTTCACAGGTGTTGATTATATTGATTATTATAAATCTTTAGTAGAGGAATATGGTGTTGAGTGTGAAGTAATATTCTCAAACAATCCTAAAACTATATTAAATTATACAAAGAGTGTTCTTACTTGTGACATTCACACAAGATTTAGAACTAAGAAAATTTTAAAAGCAAATGGCGGAGAAAAAATTTATAGTCTTGATAATATATTATGTGAATCTATTGATGGAAGTGGATGTAATGAAGCTTATGGATTATTAGGTTCAAATAAATCAACTGAAAATACTATTAAACTATTCCCAAGAAACTGTCAACCTGTAGTTGATAAGATTCAATCAATCTTAAAAGAAAAGACTGGTAAGACAGTTGAAGTTATGATTTATGGGGATGGCGCTTTTAAAGATCCTGTAGGTAAGATTTGGGAACTAGCTGATCCAGTAGTTTCACCAGCCTTCACTAAAGGACTTGAAGGTCAACCAAATGAAATTAAACTTAAATATTTAGCAGATAATGAATTTGCAAACCTTAAAGGTGAAGAACTTAAAAATGCAATTTCAGAATATATTAAAAATAAAGATTCTGATTTAACTGGTAATATGGCTTCACAAGGAACTACTCCTAGAAGACTTACTGACCTTATAGGTTCATTATCAGATTTAACTTCAGGAAGTGGAGATAAGGGAACTCCTATTATATTTATTCAAGGTTATTTCGATAATTATACAAAGTAATAAATTAAAAAGTATCTACTACGAACAGATAAAAAATCTATTAGTAGTAGGTACTTTTTAATTAAAAATATTTTTAAAACTGTTTTTATAAGTATTTATTAGTTGTCTATTTATCTATATGATTTATCTATCAATATCCTAATAATCTAGCTTATTACTTTCAATAACACCTAAAACATTTTTATTTGTAGTAACTACTCTTGGTATCTTAATTTGATTTTTAGAGATTCCTTTCATAAATAAAAATTCTTTTACCTTGTTAAAAGTTCCTTCTTCAAGCATTATTACTTTTGGCATTGCTAATCCACTTTTACTTCTAAAGCGCTTGTACGCTAAATTGCAATTTCTAAGTTCTTCATCTAGCGTAATCTCTATACTTCTAACTAATTCTTTTGTAACTTTTCCTTTAACTTCAAAGTAAAATTGATATCTACCTGGTGTTATTGAATTATCAGCCACCGTTGTATAATCTATTAAATCAAGTTTTAGTCTATTTTTTGTATTTCTAATTGCATCTGTTAAATGTTCCTCAGTTGTTTTCTCTGATACCATGTTTAACACTTGATTTCTTCTATATAAAAATTCTATTTCAGGTGAATTATTATAAAAGCCTACTACCTTAACAACATCACCTATCCTATATCTATAAAGACCTGTGTAAGTAGTAATAACTATTTCATAACTTTTTCCTATTTCTAGTTCATCTGAGCAAAATGTTTTGGGATTATTTTCACTTAATTCTTCTGATGGAATAAACTCATAAAAAACTGTATCTGGTATTATTACATATCTTATATCTTTAACATATGGATTTATTCCCATAATACCTTCTGATGCAGCATAACAAGGTGAATATATTTGAACTGGTCCTAAATAATACTTTACCGCCTCATCATAAATTGTAAAATTAGCCCCTGTAACAGAAGCTATATACTGTAAGTTTGGCCATACTCTTTTGCATATTCCTTTAAATCCCTTTTTAAATTCATTTTCTAATTCATCTGCTCTGCTTGCATTTGGTGTTAAGTATTTATTTAATTCTTTTCTAGTTTCTTCATTAATATTCAGTGTTTTACTTATCCTTCCTTGGCGGATATCTTTTACTAATTTATCTGAATTCTTTTCCATAACTCTTAATAAATCTAGTATATTTGAAATAAAAACTCCAGATATATATAATAATTTTTTCTCTTTTAACCCAAAAAGTACGTGTAAATAAAGTGCTACTTCTTTCTCTTTAATCCCCATGACTTCATAAGGTGAAGTATATAAATATGGTAATAGTGTTTTTATACCATTAATTCCACCTGAAGTAGCTGAACAAATAGGGATTCCCCCCTTAGTATAAGTACTCATAACAATATCAGCAATCATTAATCCCTTACCATAATTCCAATCTTCTTTTAAATTATTATAAGAAAATCTGGTAATTAATAATGCCATATACTTTGCACCCTTCATTTTAGTACGCTTTGTTACAGGAATTAACTTTTGCTTACCCGTAGTCCCAGAAGTATGCCCAAAATACTCAACCTTCCCTGTTATTAATATATTTTTTTCACCATTAGCCATACGTTCAATATAATTATCGTAATAAGAATATTCAGTTAATGGTACTTTCATCTTAAAATCCTCTTCCGAAAGTATATTTCTAAACTTAAATTTTTCTCCTATCTCACTACTAGCATTTTTAGATAAAATATCAAGTAATAATTCATTATTTACTTTCTTAAAGCTTTTAGTTTCTTTATTAAACTTTTTTTCTACAACTCCTCCACAGCCAATAATTGTCCTATAAAGTAAATTACTTATTATGGACATACTTGTACACTTCCTATGATAGTTTTTCATAAGCATTATATGAAGCTGGTTTAAAACTGTTAATAAATTGTTACAATAGAAATCTCAAATTTTCATGTGCAATACGTTTTAACTATATTTATTACTTATTCTTATTTCTAACAACATATAATAATTTATCTACATATCTTTTATCCATTTGTACATACCTTGAGCCATTTTCACTAGAAGTTTTTTTAGCTCCACTATCCATAATATATTGATCTATATCAACATATTCTTGCCATGAATCATTTTCATATTTATCAGAAGGCTGAGTCATAGATGGGTAAGCCAATTTTATCTTTTTACTATCTTTCAATTGAATATTATAAAAGAATTCTCCCTTATTTCTTCCTCTATCAACAAATCCAGTATTTACATATTCTACATCACTAAAGTTGTATTTCTTACCCTTTAAGTTATAAAAGCTATAATCATAAATACCATCTTCTGTAACCACAACTACGCTAGTTATTACTATGTATATAAGTGGAATTATTATTAATATCAAAAATTTATTAACTCTTCCCAATAGAACTGAACCTTGATTCCTAGAATATTCTTTCTCTTTTCTTAAAAATAACATTCTAATTCTAATAGTCACTATTGCAAGTATTACAAATAATAGATATGAATATGGAGATTTTATAAAGTAAATTAAATACTCTCCTTTTACAAATAACTTTCTTTGTATAAATGCAATTCCTATATAAAATGCTATAAAGGATATTACTATTACTGCTATCAATAGAATGTAAAATATAAAGGATACTATATGCCTTAGTAGATCTACTGAAGCACTGTATTTTTTATTGTACATTTTTAAATAATTTCTAATATTATAGCTCACTAATGTAAGCCCAAGTATAACAAAAACTATGTTAAACACTATATTTTCATAATTTTTATCATATATATTTATAAATAGCCAAAGTACTGGCCCCAAAGCTATAAGTATAGATGAGAATAGTCCATATTTAATATACTTTTCATCTTTCATGTATATATCTCCTTAAATTTCTATATTTTTAATTAATTTATATAGTTATATTGCATATAAAAAATATAATTAAGTTATAATACTAATACGTATAATTATATATATTTAATTATATACAAATAAAGGAAAAATGAAAGTAAAGAACAATATTTATAATGGATTTCTTATAACATTGGTTAAAAATTAAGCAAGAGAGCTATTTTATAGCTCTCTATATGTCTAGGTTAATATAATTTTTAATAGAAGAAAATTTATTTAGTATCTATTAGTTTATCTTGCAAGTCATTCAAAGTTTAATATTTTACTCTAATTATAATACCAAACTAATTTCGAACTTCAATTTCCTGTCTCCTTATTACCTACTTTATCTTTATTTCTCACTGGTACAAACTCTGAAGTAGTATCATTTGGATCAATATAAACATAATCTCCATTATTATCTTTTTTAAGACCTAAAGACGCCATTTTCTTTTTACTATTTTTATATTTTGTACTCATTAACTTCACCTCTTAAATGTTATCTGCATTATTTGCTTTTTACATACATAAAATACATATAAGAAATTGAATAGTTTTATTTTAGAAGCTCTCTTTTAGTAAAAGGAGACATCATAAATCTCTTTGCTGACTTCATATTTGTAAGCCAAACTAAATGTGCATCTTGTTTTGTATTATTAAGAATTCTAGGAACGAAAAAATTAGCTACTGTTTCAGGTTCATCTGCAAGAGTATTAAAAATTTTTTTAAATTCGCGATCTTGAGTAACAGATGATGTCTCCCCAGTAGGTGACTTTGTAATAAACTCAGTAAGCATCATTCCTGGTGATAACCTACCTACTTTCACCTCCGAATTCTTTAATTCCTTAGCTAATCCTTTAGTAAAATAAGTAAGTGCTCGTTTGGAAGTACCATATAAAATAGTTTGCTCAATAATCATGTCATTTGAGCCTAGCCCCTCCATATTCCAGATTTGACCATAACCTTGTTTGATCATATTTTCAGAGGCAATCCTAGAACCATACATAACTCCCTTGATATTTGTATCCACAACTGCATCAATATAATCATCAGGTGTATCCCAAAGAGATTCACGAGGACAATTCTGACCAGCATTATTAATCCATATATCTACACTTCCCCATTTATCAACTGATTTTATCCATAAGTTTTTAATATCTGATTTGTTTCTAACATTACAAGTAATGTATATATACTTGTCTTTAAATTTATTAAGCTTTTCTCTTGCATTATTAAACGATTCAGGTTTTGATCCAGAAATAGTTACATTACAGCCTAACTCTAAAAACTTCTTGGCCATTTCAAATCCCAACCCACGAGTACTTCCTGTTATTACTACATTTTTCATTTTAAGACCCCTTCACCCTTTTAGTTTATACATTTATATTCGTTAAACTTTTTAAAAATCCTTTGAATAATCTATCTTATAAAAGTTTTTTTCATTATACTTCTTAAATACTTTATATAAATCTTTTCCTTTTCACATATATTTTCTATTTTATACATATTTATTATATCCTTAACAAGCAATTTATTTTTTATTCTTTTAAAATATTCTACATTCTAAATAACATAATAGTTTAAAAGATAGTAACCTAAATCTTAATACCATTTCATAAGTAAAAAAACATTACTCAGCTATAATATTAAAAGAATTTAACACTTAAAAATAGAACCTTTATAAATAACTCTTTTCTCAAAGTGTCTATTATATAGGTTCTATTTTAGAAATTACTCTATGTATTTATTAATCAAATCTATCTATCTTAAAAAGTTCTAAATCTTTATCTACTTCTCCTAAGTATAATTTACTTAGCATAATTCCACCTAAAATAGCAAATAAAATTCCATTTGCACCATAGCCTAAACAATACCACAATTTGGTATTTTTAGGGTCTTTACCTAAAAATCCTAAATTATCTGGCGTAGATGCAAAAGCCCCACAGTATTTATATTCTATTTCTATATCTAATTGGGGAAATAAATTTTTAAGTCTTTGTTCTAATTTTTCATAACTTTTATTACATAGCTCTTCATTAAATATATCTGGCAAAAAATTTATATCTTCTCCTCCAATTATTATTCTATTATCATCTGTGG
The DNA here is from genome assembly GCF_001010885.1 of Clostridium sp. C8. Classification (NCBI taxonomy): domain Bacteria; kingdom Bacillati; phylum Bacillota; class Clostridia; order Eubacteriales; family Clostridiaceae; genus Clostridium; species Clostridium sp. C8. The sequence continues at coordinate 117,800 of NZ_LBMX01000109.1, forward strand.
TTCTTAAGTAATTATAAGGATCTTCATTGTCTCTAATAACTGTATTCTTATAAATATCTTCTATGTTGTTTAGTGGCTTTGTTGCAATATTAAAGGTTGTAGTTTTAATACCAAGGTTTCTTTTTGTAAAAAGAGTTGTATTATATCCCGTAGCCACAATAAGTATTTTCCCTTTAACTTTATGACCATAAACTGTTTCTGCTATTACTCCATCTTCATTGTATTGAATTTTTATAACTTCAGTATTTTCATATACCTTTAAACCCTTTTTAGTACTTACATCTAGCAAGGCATGAGTATATTTATAAGGATCGAAGTGTGCTCCTCCAGCCTTACTTGAAACACCAGCTTTTACATCTAAAGAAAATGGATTATTCTCTTTATTAATAAATTCTACATCTAATCCACCCTCTTTTCTGATTTCATATTCTTCTTCCATTTCTTTTATTTCTAAATTCTTTGCTGTATATAAAAAACTATCTACTCTTTTAAAATCACAGGCATTACCATATTCATTAATAAACTCTTCAATTTCATTTAATGCCTTTAACCCTAACTTATAAGATTTTATAACATTATCAATAGATGTATAAGATTTTAACTCCAGAGCATTACTATCTAATTCATATTGAAGAAGAGATGTTGTTATACTAGTGCTTCCATGAGCTATTCTAGACTTTTCTAAAATTACTGCATTAATATTATTTTTAGTAAAATAATATCCTAAAATAGCTCCTGTTACTCCTCCTCCTACTATTATTACGTCTGTATTTATGTCTTCAGTTAAATAATCATATTGCTTAGTTACTTTGTTTATTCTAGTAAAAATACAATCTCCTTGTACATATTGAATATCTATAATAATCCCCTGCCTTCTTATCATAATCAATTTATATATTTGTTTATATTTGATATTTATTATTTCAAACATTATTATTTTTTTAAATTTCTCTTTATTTATACATTGGTAGCTTTATATTCTCATAAAAAAATTAAGCGATTATACAGGTTAACTTTTAAAAATTCTATTAATTAATAGAATTCTAGAATAACTTGTAATTTATAATATTTTCTACTAAAAATCAAATACTATTATTAGGAGGTGAAGATTTGAGAGCAATAAAAGTTAGAATAAAAGACAAACATATAATTAGTTATTTAAAAGATAAAATTCTTATTACTCAACATCTTGAAAATATGATGATAATTTTAATTAATCAAGATTTAAATCAAAATAATGGTAACAACTTTAAATTTTTAACCAACGGAAGAGTTATGAGAGCCGTATTCACAAATAGTAGTGGTGGCAAATTGAAAAAAGATGTGGATTATATTAAAAACTATTATAAAAATAATTCTCTAATGAATGATATAATAGATGTTACTAAGGAATTAAAAATCCATAACATTGTTGAACAAATTAAAAATATAAGAAAGAATTATATATCTACTTATACCAAATCACAAATGGGTGATTTCAAAGCAAATAAACCATCTACCAAATCATTAGCTCTTGCAAATCATATAACATTATATATGGATGGTTATAAATCTATGACATTTAAAAGGAAAAATATAATAGGCCTAAATTTAAATGATAAAATGATTTATACTCATGTAAAGCATGAGCCCTTATTGAGAATAGTAAAAGATTTAAATAATATAAAAAATATTAACTTGAACTATTCAAATGGTTATATTTATATGATAATAAATTATACCCATCCTAAAATACATATTATTCCTGCTGAAAAAGTAAAATATGCTGGATTAGATATTGGAATTAAAAATTTAGCCTCAATATATGTGCACGATAACACGACTAAATCATTAATAATTAGTGGAAAAAAATTTATTAGCTATAATTCTAGCTTTAATAAACTAATTTCAAAATTAGATAAGGATATTAATGAACTTGAAAAGACTAGCAACTTCGAAAAAGTTAACTATTTAAATTATTATAAAAAATTTCTTTATGAAAAAAAATATAATTTCTTTTTTTCAGAATTTCATAAACTCTCAAAATACATATTAATATATTTAAAAGATAACGATGTAACACATTTAGTATTATCAAAAACAATAAACGAATTAAAAAACAATGGTAAATGTAAAATATCAAAAAATATAAAGAACCATTTTCTTCAAATACCTATAATAAAATTAATAAATGATATTTGTTTAAAAGCTCCAAGTTTTAATATAAACGTAATAGAAATTGATGAATCATATACATCTAAGACTTCGTGTTTAAGTGGTGACATTTTCGAAGTAAAATCAAAAGCCTTTAACAATTCAATCTCAACTGATGTTTTCGGAGGAAGACGAGTTAAAAGAGGATTGTTTAAAGACTATAAATACAATAAAATAATAAATGCTGATTTAAATGCAGCCTTTAATATTTGTAAGTATGGTAGCTTTGAAATAAATAATTTTGAAAATATTAAAATTCATTACTATAAATTATGTAATCCCATAAAAATATATACGATGGCAATCTAATATTAGTAGCTTAATCGAATAAAAGGATTTTTCCTAACGTAAAATGTTTACGGCGAGGGGTCAAAGCAAAAATTAAATATTTCAGCCAAACCCTACTTATTAATAATTTTAAATACTTATTATTTTTACATAGAAATTTATGAATAATATATTATTTAAAAGTTATACTATTAGTATCTAATTAAATATATAAAAAAGCCGTGAATTTCTTCACGGCTTATTATGGTGGAGGCGAGGGGTATCGAACCCCTGTCCGAAAGCAGACCAGCCTGACTTTCTACGAGCGTAGTTTGTGACTAAAATTTCGGTCCTTAGTTCGCTCACAAACAAACTCCTAATTCCCTAGCTTCATGAATACCCCTTTAGCTCAAAGCTTTGCTAAACTTCGTTTCCCACTTCAATGACACCAGTGATCCAGAGCGTGGGCACCCTGGGCTGATGAACAGCTATATTAAGCTGCTAATGCAAAATTGTCTTCTGCGTTTATCTTTAATGCATACTTTATTATCGAGGTGACATGCTTGCCTCGGCCCGCTTATCAAACCCATCTTACCCCCGTCGAAGCCAAAACGCCCCCATGTTAGGTAAATTAGTTTAACGCGAAATATTCAATTTTGACTATGTGTAAATTATATATTATATAATTTACTGTGTCAACTTAGATTAAATCCTTGATTCCCATGATTTTCTTATAATCTAAAGTTAACTTTATATAATGTATAACTTTTATATACTTATATTATAATACTTTATATTTATTTTAAAGTTAATCTTATTAGCATTTTGGGAAAAAGCTTCTTATATTTCTATTTTTATAGTTAACTTAATAGTAAAAACAAGAAAAAGCTATTGCACTAATTGAGCTTAATCTGTTAATGCAATAGCTTACTTCTATTAATTGTTATTCTTCGAAGAATTCTTATTTTCTGTTTTATTTAAATTTTCTTTATTATTTTCTGTTTTATTAACTTCACTTTTATTTGAGTTATTAGTTTTTTCATTATTTTCTTTTATATTATCTTTATTTGCTGCATTATTTGTTTTTTCTTCATTTTTTTCTAAGTTTACATTGTTATCTTTATTTGAAGAATTCTCATTATTCTTTTGATTTTCTTTGTTAGTGTTTCCATTATCATTAGAGTTTATTGACTCTTTTGTCTCTTCTAAATTTTGATTTTCTTCAGTTTCTGTTTTGCTATTTTCTATCTTACTTTCCTCTTTTGCTTCAACTCTTTGTTCTTTTATTTTTTTCATAATATCTTTAACTGATGAGTTTGCATAATTATCTAAGTTAGCTTCTGGTAATACTGCTTGAAGCTTTTGAATTAAATTTACTTTTCCAGGTGATATTCCTAATCTTTCAGCTTCATCAAATCTTTCCTTATTAATATTTTCTTTTATTATTTCAGTGTTTTCTATTTCTTCTTCTTTTAAGCCTTCGTCTACACCATTTTCTGCTTCATCTAATATCTCATCACTAGTTGAAGCAATCATAACTGCATTTTCATCATCTTTAGCTATGTAGCCATTGTCTACTGCTGATTCTACCAATAACTTAATAGCTTCTTTAACATTTTTATTCTTTATCTTTAACTCTTTACTTATAGTTTCTCCATCTGAATTTAATGCTTCTGCCTTTATTACTTTATCATATCTATTAGTAGTTAGTTTTACACTTGGATTTATATCTAGTGTTAAATAATCCTTTGGAGCTGCATAAGAGTATCCATATCCCCCTACTCCAGCTAATAATACACATGTCATTGCAAATACTATACCTTTTTTCATAGCTAATCCCTCATTTCTTTCATATTCATCGCCAACTTTTAAATTCAATTTATTTTTAATTTTCTTAAATCTACCTTTATTATCAAGAACAATCATATTATTATCATTTATTTCTACCACTAAGGCTTTTTTCATATCAAACCTCCAAATTTATATATTCTTTTATATATTGATAATCGCCTAAAAGTATTATCAGTACTGATATTATATATTTTCGTGATCTCTCTATTGTTTTTCGGGGTACACTAGTATTTTTTTGAATTTTTAATATTGGAATTTTATTATTTAGATATATTTCTTCAATAATCTCCCCATCTTTTATTATGTAATTAATTATTTCATTATATTGTTTTCTAGTAGATTTCCATTTAGGAGAAGCTTTTATTAACTCTTTAAAAGTTATGTTATATTTTGATAGTTCATCAATTAAATTTTCTATTTCAAGTTTCCTTAAATATGAAACATCTTGCCTCTGATAACTTTCTATAGACTTACTTAGTAAAAATTTATCTTTATTATCTTCATCTTCTTCTAAGGATTTTTCATTTGATACTTTTTTATTTTTTCTATAATAATCTATTAATCTAAATTTTATAACTCTTTGGGCATATGAAAAGAAATTTCCTTTATTTATGTCATAACTTTTTATAGATTCAAAAAAAGCCATAAGAGCTATGCTATACTCATCATCATTATCTGTATCTATGTACCTATTTAGTGACTTATTACAATAAGCTATAATAAACGGTTTATAATTATCTATAAAAATATTTATTTTCTCTTTATCATTTTTAATCATCATAATTTCTTCATTTATATTTTCTAACATAACTCACCTCTTTTAATAAAATTCGTATGATTGAATGCCTTTTTTAAGGTAACTAGAAAAATATTTATCTTATTGTATTATTATTTAATTTATAAACAATATACTTTTAAATATAAAAAATAAACCAGATATTATCTGGTTTATTTTCAGTTTGTTGAAAAACCC
>NZ_LBMX01000110.1:0-15871 GCF_001010885.1 Clostridium sp. C8
TACTATATTGACTTAAGTCCAGAAGAACAAAATTCTAGCTATGAGGTTCAGGTCGCACACTATACAGAGTTTATAAAGAAAAATAATGAATGGGAGTTTGCTGGCATCTTTGCAGATGATGGTATCTCCGGTACAAACACTAAAAAGCGTGAAGAATTTAATCGTATGATTGAGGAGTGTATGGCTGGTAACATCGATATGATTATTACAAAGCCCATCAGTAGATTTGCGAGAAATACCCTTGATTGCCTGAAATACATTAGACAGCTAAAGGAAAAGAATATACCTGTATTTTTTGAAAAGGAAAATATCAACACTATGGATTCCAAGGGCGAGGTGCTACTTACAATTATGGCGAGCCTTGCACAGCAGGAATCAGAATCCTTAAGCAAGAATGTAAAGTTGGGATTGCAGTTCCGTTACCAAAACGGTGAGGTACAAGTAAACCACAATCGTTTTATGGGATACACCAAAGATGATAAAGGGCATCTGGTTATTGAACCTACCGAGGCAGAGATTGTAAAGCGCATTTATTTGGAGTATCTGCAAGGAGCAAGCTTGAAACAAATCGGAGAAAGTTTGGAATCAGATGATATCCTAACTGCAGCAGGGAAAGCAAAATGGAGACCAGAAACTATAAAGAAAATCCTAAAAAATGAAAAATACATGGGTGATGCCCTTTTGCAGAAGACCTATACAGTAGATGTACTTACGAAAAAGAGAGTTAAGAATAACGGCATCGTTCCACAATATTATGTAGAAAATAGCCATGAAGCCATCATACCCCGAGATCTTTATATGCAGGTGCAGGAGGAAATGCTAAGAAGGACGAATCTTCACAGCGGTGAGAATAGAAAGAAAAGAGTCTACAGCAGTAAGTACGCATTATCTAGCATTGTTTACTGCCCAAAGTGTGGAGACATCTACCGCAGGATTGCATGGAACAATAGAGGGAAGCACTCCATTGTATGGCGATGTGTAAGCAGAGTTGAACATGGTCCAAGTTGCTGTGATGCCCCAACGATTCAGGAAACAGAACTTCAAGAGGCTGTAATAAAAGCTATCAATAAGGCACTTGGTAGCAAGGATGATATGCTTGTAGCTTTAGAGCAGAACATTGCATCGGTACTTACTTTGGAGGACGAAGGTTCTATGGAAAGCATCAATGCCAAACTGGAAGAATTGCAAAAGGAACTATTGAAACGAGCCAATGCCAAAAAGGATTATAATGACCTTGCTGATGAGATAGACCGTTTGCGAGAACTAAAGCAGAATGCTATGGCAGAGAATGTGGAAAGAGAAGGCTTGAAACAGCGAATTGCCGAAATGCAGGAGTTCCTTGCAGAGCAGATGGAGAAGATAGAAGAATATGATGAATCCCTTGTAAGGCGAATGATTGAAAAGGTAACGGTTTATGAGGAAAAGTTCTCGGTGGAATTCAAGTCAGGCACAAGCGTTGGCGTGGAAAGATAAAAGAAAAGCTTACAGAAGTTAGCACCTTGCAGAAATGCAGGGTGTTTTCTTTGGTTACTTCAATTAGTATATGAGTATAGACAAAGACACTAATTGAAAGTATAATGAAATATATGGAAATGTAAGTAAATGGAGGTTAAATCATGAGTAAAAATATATATTTTTCAGTTGATGCAGATGTATATGAGAAGTTTAATATAGCACTTAATCTAACTGGTGAAACCTCTGATGAGGCTGCAGAGACCTGCCTCCGTTGGTACATCGCACAAGCTTTTGGTAATGCATCAAAAGAATATACACCAAAGACAGGTAAGCTAATAGATAATACAGATAAAGATTTTTATGGAAAAGCTACGCAGCGTATTCCTATGTGGGCATTGAAACCCAATCAGTATAACCACAAAATTATCAAAGCATATTTTATGGCTATAGATATAGAAGGAGAAGCAACTCTTATTATGATGGAGCGTTTGTGTAGTGATAAAGAACGCCCGGATTTATTTGTTCCTACTTTCAGGAATAACTATTCGCAGATGAAATTAGACGGACCAAAATCACACGGTAAGGTTTTTGAAGATGATGGAGAGCGAGTATGGGTTTGGGATGAAGTTGAGGAAATTCTTATGAAATATAAGTCTAGTTTCTATGTTGAGGAGGAATAAACGTGAGCGTTTTAATTGATGATAGCATTACAATTTATGAGGCACTTGAGCATATTAAAAACGGAAAATATGTTATGCCTGCATTTCAAAGACAATATGTATGGAGTATGGAACAGATCGAAAAGCTGTGGGATTCCATCCTTCTAGATTATCCTATCGCAACTTTCCTATTTTGGCACGTTGATGATGATAATGTTAGTTGGGATACATATTTCTGTAATTTTCTATCAGAGGTTACCTTTGATAGCAGAAAGCAAGCGGATAGTGTAAATTATGAATTAAGCAATATTAATGTAAAAACAACAGATACCGCGGTATTGGATGGTCAACAGAGATTAACTTCATTGTTTTTATCGCTTTTTGGTCGTGCTTTCATAAGACAAAAACACGCCAGAAAGAAAGTAACAGGTGGAACTATTGTAAAGCTGTTGATTGAACTAAACAAAAACAAGCTAACCGTTGACGAAGAAGAATATAACAGTAAAAAGTTTGATATTAAGTTTACTGAAAAGGTAGGGAAACTGAGTCCTACCCAATTTGAAATTAAAGAAATCTTAAGTGAAAAGTTCCAAGATGAAACAACAAGAGAACAGGCTATAGAGTCAGCTATTTCTAATGTTCCATCAGACAGCAAAGAGTATGCACGGGGCATATTGAATAAGTTGTATAATAAAATTTTTGTGGAAAAGCTGATACGATATACAGAAATTCAGGACATGAAACAGGATGATGCCTTGGAAATGTTTGTCCGTTTTAATAGCGGTGGAAAGGCTCTGAAAAAGCACGAAATAACCATGTCTATTCTTGAGGCTTATTGGCCTAACGCAAAGACGGAATTTGGTAAACTCCTTGTGGATTCGTATGAAGGATTTGGCTCTGATTTCATCATTCGTTCTGCTCTTATGCTATATGGTGATGTTGTAAAATCAAACATAAATAAACAAATAGCAGAAGACTTAAAAAACAATTGGCAAGATTTCAAGAAAGCTCTTAAAAACCTTGAGACTGTTTTAAAGGATATGAAGATAGAAGTCAGCCGTTTTTCAAGTAGCTGGAACGTACTTCTACCTATTATATATTTCATTTATTACAATCCAGAGTATATAAACAATGTTGAAGGTATACGAGCATATTTTACTAGAGCTGTATTGTTTAATTATTTCCAATCTGGAACAACAAGTAAGTTGCAGCAAATGAAAAGTAATATCAACGATAATGCGTATGAAATAACTGTTGATATGCTTGAGCAAATGAATGACCTTAGAGTTACCGATGGAAAAATTGATGATATTATCAATTCTGAAAAAGGTAGCCGTGTTGCAGGTGAGGCTCTGTATTTCTTAGGGGCTGATTGGATGAATAAGAACTTCAAATATGAACAAGACCATTTGCATCCGTATGACCGATTTGACAACACCAAACCTATATCTGTTTCTATGGATGATTGGCGTAGATGGAGAGGCAACAGAAATAGATTGCCGAACCTTCAACTGCTTGAGGGAAGAAGTAATGGAAGTAAAAATGCTATGCGTCTTGTCGATTATTATAATGATATGAATGATGAGCAAAAAACTGAATTTCGCAGAGAAGCAATTATTCCAGAGGGAGTTTCTCTTGAATTAGAGAATTTTGAAGAGTTCTACGAAAAGAGAAAAGTGCTGCTAACAGCTAAAATACGTCAGTTGCTTGGGTAAAATTTGATACGATTAATATTTAATGAGCAAAGGAGATTTGATATGTTTTACGAACCTAAGACATTAATTATCGTGTATAAGGATGAGATGCTTGCTAACCAGATGAAGAAATTAATTGAAACTAAGGATGGTTCAGAAGGTTCAGTGACAGGAACAACAGATAACAACATCAATGTTGTTGCTTGGACAGAAAAAGTGTGGCTTGGAAATAAAAAAGCCGGAAATATTAACTCAAAAGTCTTCTTTTTAGGTGATATTAAGGGTGTTGACAAATTGATTCCTGTTATTGATGTGAAATTCTATAAGCACGGCATCCGTTATGGATGGGCAGGAAATCAGGCAGTGATATATGTTACTCCGAATGAGATAAAATCCATTGAGAGTTATTGTGAATTTCACAAGGAACTGGAAGCACTCCCTGCTCCTAAAGCAGTTAAAGATGCAATAAAGCCTAAAATTGCTCCAATGAAAGAATCTGTGTCTGAGGAAGAAGTTCAACCAGAAGTACAAGAAAAAACAGGCTTTTTTGCAAAAGGAAAGAGTGTTGTAAAAAAAGTAGGCAATACAATCGGAGATGCATTTGCGGAAGTTAGTGCAAAGGCACTTGTTTTCTCTGAAGAAAATTTCAAGAATAAAAAAGCAATGGAACGTCAAATGCTTTTCTTTGGAGTAATCAGTTTATATAATGATGGACTTAAGAAGTTCATGAATTCATAAAGGAGATGGGTATGCAGAAAAAAACTGAAATGCAACAAGGCTGGGAGTTTGCTGCAAAAGTAGTTGGTGCAGATGTGGCAGCTCACGTTGGTCTTGACTATGTATCACAAGTAGCCGAGGCTATTGAACAGTTAGAAAAAAATATAAATAATCATCCGTACCGTGGACAGGATGTTGCTCATTTTAAGGGGTATGTTCTGGAAGAATACGCAGCAGGAACTTTCAATATAAATGCAGTAGCTGCGGGGTCATTAGATAAAGCACAGGTTTTGCATAGTAATGAGTTAGGGTCAGTTGATATTAAACTTCAAGCAGATGGGTATACTCAAGACTATAGTGCTAAGGCTTATCGCTCACCACAAGAGAGCGGTCTTGCACAGGCAAAGTTAGCTGCTGATACGAGAGAACCTCTTTATGGTGGTCAAGAAAGACTTGTACCAACGGACCATTTGGAAGGAGCTAAACAGGATGTTCATAAGAGAGCGTTGCGTAATCAAGAAATCCGTCCGGATGTTGCTACGGCCAATAGAGATACAGAAAAACATCTAACGGATAGAATTTCCAACAAAGAAGGGATTGAATCAAATCCTGTTACTCAAAAAGAATTAGAGGACATGGCTCGCTATGGGCATGAGCAGAATTTTAATGCCGAAGAACAAGGTGTAACACTTGCTAATGTTATAAAAAATGAACATTTACTGAAACAGTCATTAGAGGCTGGCTACACGGCTGCCGCAATAACTGTTGCCATGCAACTTGCTCCAGAATTATATAAAGCCATTGATTATCTTATAAAGCACGGAGAAATCAATATAAACCATGTCAAGCAAATGGGCTCAAAGGCAATTACTGCCAGTGCAGAAGGTTTTTTGAGAGGGTCAGTTTCCTGTTCCCTATATATTATTTGTAAAGAAGGTTTGTTGGGGGAGGCACTTAGAACAGTAGACCCAAGTCTGCTTGGCTCTGTTGTGGCAATTGTGATGGAAACAGTCAAAAACAGTATATTGGTGGCGGCTGGTAAAATGACAGCCAAGCAAATGGGAGAAGCCTTTGTTGATGGTGTTGTAATTTCAAGTGGCTATCTGATTGGTGTGAAAATTGGTGGTGCTATCGGTCAAGCGTTAGGTTTCCAATTACCTGTCTTTGGTTATTTAATAGGAAGTTTAGTTGGATGTGCTTTTGCTACTGTATATAATATCGGCAAGAAAAAACTTATCTCATTTTGTGTTGATACAGGTTTCACCTGTTTTGGACTGGTAGAACAAAACTATGAACTCCCAGATGAAGTGCTTAAAGAAATCGGTATTGATACCATAAAGATAGACAGAACTAATGTGAATACCACAGAAATCAAAAAAACATTGCCGAGTGATATAGTAAACCGCACATCATACGAAACGGTTAATATGACCGTTCTTCGTAGGGGTGTGATAGGGGTCAACCAAATAGGATATGTCCTTTAATAGAATGACATCTAAGAAACCAAGGGAAGAGATTATTATGAAAGGTGTCTCTCTGATAAGCTTTAAAGGTACTCTTGATGTGGTTGACTAAGAGAACTGTAAAAGTGGAAAAAATGAGGTGTTCATATGCTTACAATTGAGGAATACATTTCCCGAAGGAAAAAAGAAGATAAGCTCAATGAATTTGATATTGATGCACGTACTCAAAATATGAAAATCTGTGTTGATTATGTATTTGAGTACTTTAACAACTATTTAAATATTACTGAAGCTGAAGAAAAAACAGTTCTACATAATGAAAAGTTGGAGAAGTATCGTAAGCAGCTTAGGGAGTATGAGCCTGAAGTTAGAGAATGGGTTGTTGATATTTATAATGAATATGGGAAGCAGATACACAAATACGTTGGAAATATTGTGAAGGAGAATGAGTTTTTCTTTCTGTATAACGCTGATAGTGAATTTAGAAATGCTTCATATGATTGCTATTCACAGCTCGTTAAAAAGTTACCGTTTCTTAAAGATCAGACAGAGATGCTTTTTCTTTTTATAAAAGACTATCATAGGGTAGAAAGCCAACAAAGATTCAACTTCGGTACACCGATTATTTCCGATGAAGTAAATGATTGGATTGATAAGACCTGGGCGAAACATCAGGTTAATCTTCTTGCATTTGCCTATGATTGGATAAATAGTTTTTACGATAACGAGGATATTTGGCCTTCAACTCATAGGAAAAAAAGCCTAAATACTTGGAGAAAGTACGATTATGATTATAAGAAGAAAAGTAATCTCTTTAACCTTGATTCACTGTACAGAAAGATGCCGAAAAAATCCTTCACAAAAGGAAGAAAGCAGGAATTTGAAATACTGTTTATGTATTATTGGCTTCATGATATGGAAGGCGATAATGATTATTGGCAGGAGTATTTAGAAGCAGTTTTGCCAGCTTTAAGAAAAGAATAACATAGGGGGTGTTCCGATTGCAGATACAAAAGGTAAGAATTGTATCCAATAACATATGCTATGGTCCAGAACCACTTCATGAAGACGAAGTAGAACAGCATTTGACTATCTCTGTTAGTGGTAGAGTATGGTTTACAGGATATAAGTATGCAAATGGATTTGGTAAATTTGAGATTTGCAGAAGACAACATTTTGCTATCGGAAAACCAGTGGCAAAGGAAATACTGACACTTTTTTCGCAGTACATAAATAGCGACCAACTGGGTTGCTATGCGACAGATATAGGCAACTGGGAAATGGTTATTACAGATACTGAAGGTAAAAAGTATACTTTCAAAGGCTCACTTTGTGGTGGAGTGACAGTTGGAGATATTGATTTGACTTATTATTTACGCAAACAAATCCCAGTCGATAACTTATTTGTTTTTGAAGATATTTTCATAGAGCCAGATGAGGATTGAATGATTATAAGTAAGGGGTGAAGTTTTGTTCTTTATGAAATTTAAATTAAAAGATAATGAACCGTGCCCGTGCGGTAGCAATAAAAGTTTTCAAGAATGTTGTAAAGGAAAAGAACCACGATTAATAAAACCTTCTAAAAAACCAGCAGAAGTTCAGATAATGGAAAAAATGAGAGCTTCTATGAAGAAGTGTTGTATGCATCCGGATCAAGAAAAATGCAAAGGACCAATCAAAGGAGCCCATGCATTACAGAATAACAAGATCATTTCTTTATTAGCTGGTTCAGAACGTCATGTATATATACTAAACACAAAAAAGCAACCTCTCCTTATTCCTTTAGATAATGGTGAAGTAGTACCTATGGTGGAATTAAGTAGAGAAAGCGCTAATGATGCAACTACAGAAACTTGTTTCTGTGATTACCACGATAATATAGCGTTTGCTGTTATAGAAAAAGGTGCACCGGATTTTGATGAAACAAGTGAAGCAATGAAATTTGTTTATGCATATAAAGCTTTTATTTTTGAATATTACAAGCAGAGAATAGCATTTGATATTTTTCAAAGTAACTTTAGAGAGAATCCGATGGCTTTTCAATCTCCAGAAATGATAGGTATGTACAGAATGTTGCAGCTTAAGATGCAGGAATTCGAACCTGTAAAAAAACATTTTGATTCACAAATAATTGGAAATACATTTGAAGGAGTTTCAACTTGTGCAATTAGGATTCCAGAGCAAATAAAGTTTGCGGGCTATGCGTATATTGCTCCTGATTACGATATAAATGGTAAAGGAATTAAACATACAATAAAAGGGATTATGCATAGAATTGCAATTACTATTTTTCCAGAGGCGAAGCAGTCGTGGCTACTATTAAGTTGTCTTAAATCGGAGAAGCATATTTATGAGAAATTGTTTTATCAGCTTGAAACAGCTTCTATAGATAAACTTAAATTTTATATAAATATGGTTTTACCGCTATATTCCGAGAATATGGTACTTAGTCCTTTGTTATGGAAAGCCTGGGATGAAGAAACACAGATGGCTTATACATATTATGCTAATCTCCATGGTCCAGAAGCAATGCGAATTGGAATGGGTATCGGATTTGGATTAAAGAATGCTGCAAGAGACAAATTTGGTAAAGTTTATGAGCAAGCACCAAAAATCAATTTATTTTTGTGATTTAGTCGATATGTTCCCGTCTACCGATAGCCCCAAAAACGTAGTCGATATGTTTCCGAGAACGGACATACTCAAATGACATTCATTCTGTCCTCTCGAGCCACGTTGAGACGGTCGTATTGATGTCAAGGGTGGATAAGTAATGGGCCGATAAAGCCTTATTTACTGGGGTTTGTAGGGTTTTGTGTTAAGGTACATCTATCCTGTTTTTACGAGCAAAAATAGTTCGTAGAAACATATCTACTGGAAAATAACGGATAGTTTAGAAGCCAGGATAGATGTCAATTTTTATAGACTATAGGATAGATGTCAAGCACATAGGGTTGTGTGGTCAGGATAGACGTAGGCTATAGGATAGATGTCAGGGAAAATGGAGGTGATAAGTTAATGCCAGAAAAAAGACAATGTGTTTTTTGTGAAGGAAAATCATTAAGCAAAGAACATATTTTTGCACAGTGGCTTCTAAAAGAGTTAGAGATATATGATAAAAATGTTTCAATGACTCATGCCAGCGTAATAGGAGTACCAATCTCAAATAGAAACCATGCGTTTTCAAAGTTGATAAATGGATTAGTGTGTGAAAAATGTAATAATGGTTGGATGAGTCAATTGGAGGGTGATTGTAAAAAGCATATAATTAATCTGATGAATATGGAAGAACTCAAAAGTGAACTAGAATTCTTAAATGATAATTACTATACCGTTGCAAAATGGGCGTTTAAAAATGTGATTCTGCTTAATTCTGCAACGAACTATAGACAATTAGCTCCAGAGTCTCATTATAAAAAATTATATAATGGTGAAATACCACCTAATACTTTTGTGGATTTATCTTTTTGTAGTAATGATTCGGTAATTGAATGGAGACAGTCGCCAGGCAATTTTGTCATTAAAGATAAAAATATACCTTTAAACCCCAATACAGATAGATACATTATTACATTTAAGATTAAGCACTTGATGATTAAAGTAGCTTATTACAAAAGTGATTATAATGTGTTCTATGAAGATGAAGGCTCAATTCGCTTATACCCACAGTTTGGGATATATGGAGAACCAAAGATTTTTGACAGCATTGATAGCTTTGATATCAATGGTCTATTCAATGAATACATAACATAAAGTTAAAAACCCTCCCGGCCATCATGGTTAGGAGGGTATATTACTTTATGGCGTTATTCACATTTCACTGGATTTGAACTCCGTCATACATCAAATTCATTAATAAAATGATTTGTATTAATCATTGTTCAAACTTTTATTAAATTCAATTGCTTTTACTGGACAGGATATAACTGCATCATTAAGTTTTTCTAAATCAAGTTTATTATATTTATTTACATAAGCTTTTTTGCCGTCCATTTGAAAAAGTTCAGGATACTTTTTTGTGCATACTGTGCAGCCCATACAAGCATCTTGGTTAATGATAATACCTTCTTGCACTACCTCTTTGCTTTGAGGTAAATCACTATCCTTTACTATTTTAGATGCAATCCAAGAAAAAACAAGAATAGCTAGTATAGTAAGAACCCAGCGAAGCAGCATAAACTTCATACCTAAAAACTTAGCTTCATTAAGCAACATCGGTATTTTCACAACTGCCCACGAACTTAAAATGATAACAATGTTTCTAATAGATGCACCTTTCTTGTGCAGCATAATGCAAAAAGGAAAAGCGGCATAAATCGGTCCTGCAGAAACACTACCAAGCAAGAAGGATAAAACAACTCCCTTTGCTTTTGCCCCTTTACCAAGATATTTTATAATTGTTTTTGTTGGCACCCAAGAATCTAAAAGTGCAGTTAATACAAAGATAACAGGCATAATCATTAACATTTCTTTTATATAGTAACCACTATTTTTTATACCCTGAAAACCTAAACTAGGGTTTATAATGGCGAGTATAACATAACCTAGCACAATAGCAAATAAAAACAAATTTGCTTTTATAAATTTAATAGCCTTATTCATTATAAAATCACCCCCATAATTAGTGCAATAATAATTGCAAAAACAAAGCTAAGTGCATTTCGAGTAATTGCAAATTTGATACCAAATTCCTTTTTTTCAAGTGGGAAAGTTGCAACCCCAACCATTGTAAGCGTAGTTAAGAAAGCAACTGACGGCATAATTCCTAAACCGGCACCGGCGAGTGTTCCGATAAGGGGAAAAGCAATGAATGCGGGAATAAGGGTGATTGTGCCAAACCCTGCCGCTGCAATAGTTGCTACTAATGCATTTTGTTTGCCGATTATTTGTGCGATTTGCTCAGGCGGAAATACTGCAAGTATAAGACCTATTGCAAAAATAACAGCAAATATTGAAAGTGCCATACCTCTACCCATAAACAGCGCTTTTTTTAATGCGTCTTTTGTTTTCTTTTTATCCTTAGCAAATGAGAAACCTAAAAGTACAAATGTTATTAGCCAAATGGCAATGGTGAAAATGTCCATATTTTTGCTCCTTTTTTATTGATGAGATTATTATATAAATAATAAAAGCTTAAATATAGACACTTATGTTTCTTTTTGCTATAATTTTAATAGGTGATGAAAATGAATATAAAAAATATACCTATGTTCGAAAATGTGAATATAGCTGACTTTACTTTTAAAATAAAAGAGTATTCCAAAAATGAAACTGTTTATAACCAAAACGATGTTTGTAATGGTATGGATATAGTATTGTCTGGTAGCTTAGTAGCCTACTCACTATCACAAAATGGTTCTGAAAATATTGTTTTTCAGTTTAAAAAAGGCAGTGTGATAGGAGCTAATTTATTATTCGGAAGTAATAACAGCTACCCTATGAATATTTACTGTACGCAAGATTGCAAGCTCTTACACATTTCAAAGTCTGATATTGAGGCTTTGCTTCACGATTATAATTTTACGATTCATTTTATAAAAAGCATATCTAAAAATTCACAGGGGATGAATAAAAAAATTGCAATGTACACTGGGAAATCGTTAAGAGACAATATACTTGACTATTTTTTAGCTTTATCAATAAAGCAGAAATCTAATAATATTATTTTGCCAATCACTAAAAAACAACTTGCAGATTATTTTGGTGTTCAACGTCCATCCCTATTTCGCGAGCTGAAAAAGCTTAAAGATGATGGCTTTATTAAAATAGAAAATAAACATATTGAAATTATACGTTTAGAATAATAAACTCCAATCAAAAGCAAGGCACCCTACATTGAAATTAACCAATGTAGGGTGCCTCGTTCGTTTATAGCGTTATCCCTCAATCTCAACAGTCACTCCGGACTTAAACTCAACTTCAAACTTATCCTCAAATACAGTAATCTTCCCAATCAATCTCCTTACCAACTTTTCATCAAACTCCTGAATATCGGTAGGCTGTTTATTGATGAAGTGGTGTTAGTATAAAGTAGTGGACACATTAAGTCGAACTAAGTAAAATTATATTTAGTTAAGAAAGGATGTGTCCATTATGGGAAGTGGCAAAAGATATGATCAAGAGTATAAAAATATGATAGTAGATTTATTTAAATCAGGGATGAGTTTACCAGAGATAAGTAGCGAATATGGCATTGCAAAATCAACAATTAACGGCTGGATCAAAGATGTAAAAGAAATTAAGGTAGATGAAAATGAAGTTAGAAGTTAAAGCTTTAAAAAAGGAAATGGCAAGGATTAAAGAGGAAAATGAAATATTAAAAAAAGCTATGGCCATATTTGCAACAAGAAATTAAATCAAGTAATAGTATTTATAGATAATAATAAAAATAACCACGATATTAAGACTATGTGTACCGTTCTAGGCGTAGCCAGAAGTACATATTATAAATATTTTGATAAAACTAAATCTGCAAGAGCAATAGAAAATGAGGCATTAAAAGCAGCGATTATAAGGATATATAAAGTCAATAAAGGTATATATGGTGCTCCTAGGATTCATTATATACTTGGTACAGAAGGCTTCAATGTATCAATAAAGAGAGTTCAAAGAAAAATGACCGAACTTGGTCTTTGTGCAATAACTGTGAAAAAATATAAGCCTCATTCAAATAAAAAAGTAGCAGAAGGTTTAGAAAACGTTTTAAAAAGAGATTTTACAACTACTTCTATTAATGAAAAATGGGTTGGAGATATCACATATATTCATACTATCAGAGATGGGTGGTGCTATTTAGCTTCAGTTCTTGATTTACATTCCAAAAAAATAATTGGCTACGCTTTCGGTAAAAGAATGACTAATGATTTAGTTTCTAAAGCTTTAAAAAATGCTTATTACAACCAAAATCCTGATAAGAATAAGCAGTTAATATTTCATAGTGACTTAGGCTCTCAATACACTAGTAATGATTTAAAAGAGTTATGTAATGAATTTAATATTACACAATCATTTAGTAAAAAGGGTTGTCCATATGACAATGCTTGTATAGAATCCTTCCATTCTTCAATAAAGAAGGAAGAAATATATAGAAATACTTACCGTACCTTCGAAGAAGCTAATATATCTATATTTAAATATATTGAAGGCTGGTATAACAGAAAAAGGCTACATTCTTCTATTAATTACATGACTCCAGATCGATGTGAATTATTAGCAAGAAGTGCAGCATAAAAAAGTTTGACTTTTTATGTCCAAAATATTGACATAAGACCAAAATGTAACGGTGATCCCGGCAATTAGGCGAGTCGGAAACAATAAGAACAATGAAAGCAAACCCAAAATACGAGTAGCTGCTTACTGCCGTGTTTCAACGGATAGTGATGAGCAGGCTTCAAGTTATGAGGTTCAGATTGCCCATTATACAGATTTTATTAAAAAGAATTCGGAGTGGGAATTTGCAGGTATCTTTGCAGATGACGGCATCACAGGTACCAATACAAAAAAACGTGAAGAATTTAATCGTATGATTGAAGAGTGTATGGCAGGAAATATTGATATGATCATTACAAAGTCCATCAGCCGATTTGCAAGGAACACTTTGGACTGTCTTAAATACATCCGTCAACTAAAGGATAAGAATATCGCTGTGTTCTTTGAAAAAGAGAATATCAACACAATGGATTCCAAGGGAGAAATCATGCTAACTATTATGGCATCCCTCGCCCAGCAGGAGAGCCAGTCCTTAAGCCAGAATGTCAAGCTGGGTATCCAGTATAGGTATCAGAAAGGTGAAATTCAAGTGAACCACAATCGTTTCTTGGGATATACCAAGGATGAAAACAAGCACCTGGTGATTGACCCAGAGGGTGCAGAAATTGTAAAAAGAATTTACAGAGAATACCTTGAGGGAGCAAGCCTTTTGCAAATAGCAAGAGGATTAGAGGCAGATGGTATTCTTACAGCGGCGGGCAAAGCAAAATGGAGACCAGAAACATTAAAGAAGATATTACAGAATGAAAAGTACATCGGAGATGCCCTTTTGCAAAAAACCTATACTGTAGATTTCCTTTCCAAAAAGCGGGTCAAGAATAACGGCATTGTTCCTCAGTATTATGTAGAAAACAGCCATGAGGATATCATACCACGTGACCTTTTTATGCAGGTTCAGGAAGAGATGGTGAGAAGGGTGAACATCAGAAGCGGCAAGAGTAGTAAAAAGAGAGTATATAGTAGCAAGTATGCTTTGTCGAGCATAGTTTACTGCAGACAATGTGGCGATATTTACCGCCGGGTACACTGGAATAACCGAGGTTACAAGTCTATTGTTTGGAGATGCGTCAGCCGCTTGGAGGAAAAGGGGTCTGACTGTACATCCCCAACCGTAAATGAGGAAACATTGCAGACAGCGGTTGTAAAGGCTATCAATGAGCTATTAGCGAACAAAGAAGCATTCCTCCAGGTACTACTAAAAAACATAGCTACTGTACTTAATGAGGAAAATGATAATGCTACCTATGATATTGATAGCAAATTGGAAGAATTGCAGAAGGAGCTTCTTAAACAAGCAAAGTCAAAGAATGATTACGATGATGTGGCAGATGAGATATACCGTCTTCGGGAGCTGAAGCAAAATGCACTTGTGGAGAATGCAGAGCGTGAAGGGAAAAGGCAACGAATCACTGAGATGGTAGACTTCTTAAATGAGCAGTCCTATGAGTTGGAGGAATATGATGAGCAACTGGTAAGGCGGCTTATTGAAAAAGTTACGGTATTTGATGATAAGCTGACTGTCAAGTTTAAGTCTGGGCTGGACATTGACATAGAAGTATAAGCAAATATTAAAATGATAATAGTTTATGATGATAAAAAGGAATTTGAATTCAAGTAAAATTCTAAGCCGGCTGTGGTGAAATTCATTTTAGTATTTACATTCGACTTATTATAGATCTTGCGACGTTAAAAAGCATTATAACACCACTTTGCTATCTTTTTTTCTGATAATATAGTTTCTTATAATTTGTTTAGCAATCGTGATGCAATCTTTGGTTAGCTATCTAGCAATTTCACAAAAAAGAGCGATTATCTTTAAGTGGAACTTCTATTTTCAAGACGGTCTAAAAAGGTTAAATATATTTAGACATGATAAATCTTCTTTCATGCCATCAACTATTTAAACACTTTTGGAACAAAAAAAATTAAATAGCATATTGACAAAACAAAAGAAAAGTGATATATAATAATTAGAGTTAGCACTCAACGACAGAGAGTGCTAATAATGAGAATAAAAACAAGTAAAGGAGTGATTAACATGGCAGGATTGATTCCGTTCAACAGAAAGCGAAATGATGTAATGAATATTGGTTTTGATGATTTTTCCAACATGATTGATGACTTTTTTACAGGTAGCTGGCCATTGCAAAGAAGTCTAGTTGGAGATACATTTAAGATTGACATTCAGGACAATGATACAGAGTACACAATTGAAGCAGAGCTTCCAGGAGTAAAGAAAGAAGATGTAGAAATTACACTTAACGAAGGAAGACTTAATATTTCAGTGAAAAAAGAAGAAGTTTCCGAAGATAAAAACAAAAAATATATTCATCGTGAAAGAAAATATGCGCAGATGTCACGAAGCATTTTACTTGCAGATGCAAATGAAGAAAGTATTCAGGCAAAACTAGAAGAAGGTGTGTTGACGATTAAGGTACCTAAAAAGGAACAGGTCGACACCTCTAAACGCATCATGATTGAGTAACCGTTGTTTAACAACGTTAATATAAAAAATAAAAATAAGTAAAGGAGTGATTAACATGGCAGGATTGATTCCGTTCAACAGAAAGCGAAATGATGTAATGAATATTGGTTTTGATGATTTTTCCAACAT
>NZ_LBMX01000111.1:0-4506 GCF_001010885.1 Clostridium sp. C8
GGGATTAAAAAAAGATTTATTTAAAAAGGACAAGCTATGCATATGCATAGCTTTGTTTAGTTTTTAAGAAAAATGTGATATAATTTAATTATCGAAGTGTTTCGGTATTATAGAACAATCAGTATCAAGAGTAGAAAGTGATGTTTGCGACACATCACTTTCTTTTTTTATTCAAAAATTTTGAATGGCTGCCAAACCACTTTCGAGTGGATCTTCGGCTGACAGTTAAAATTTTTGAATAAAAAATGTTAGCGAAGCGAGGGCATATGCCCTGGGTCCAGGAACTCCTGGCACATCTTTACGCAGTAAAGTATAATGTGCTATACTTTATGTGAAGATATTTGCACCGATTTAGAAAGTTTCCTAAAACGTATGACTAGTATTGGAGGTGTAAATTATTCACTTAAAGTATTAAAAGGGAGATTGATTTTATGAGTTACTTAGTATGTCATATTCAAAAATTTAAGAATAGTGATGTTAAGGGATTACAA
Organism: Clostridium sp. C8; assembly: GCF_001010885.1. Taxonomy (NCBI): domain Bacteria; kingdom Bacillati; phylum Bacillota; class Clostridia; order Eubacteriales; family Clostridiaceae; genus Clostridium; species Clostridium sp. C8. The sequence goes on from NZ_LBMX01000111.1 coordinate 492, forward strand.
ATACATAACCAACGTGAGAGTGATAAATCTAAAAACATTGATATTGATAAAAGTAAATCTCATTTAAATATAGACTTACATAACGATAGAAGCATTAATTATAATAAGCAAGTTAAAGAGATTATTAAGCAAGGTTATAAGGGGACTAAGGCTATCCGTAAAGATGCTGTAGTAATGACAAGCACATTAGTAACCTCCGATAACAAATTCTTTTCTGAAATGCCTTTAAATAAGCAATTAGAGTTTTTTAAACAAAGTTATGAGTATTTTAAAGATAGATATGGCTCTGAAAATATAGTATCAGCAGTAGTCCACCTAGATGAAAAAACTCCTCATATGCACCTTTGCTCTGTACCTATAACCGAAGATGGAAAGTTATCAGCTAAGAAGATTCTTGATAGAAATAGCCTAAGAGAGATACAAGATGAACTACCAAAACATCTAAGAGCTTGTGGTTTTGATGTTGAACGAGGGGTTGAAGGTTCTGATAAAAAGCATATAGAAATTAATAAATTTAAAGCCGATACCTTAAAAAAAGAAGTTCAGCAACTATCTAAGAAAAGAATTAGCCTTAAAAACGATTTAGAGGCTCGTAGAGAGGTTTTAAGTGTTTTTGATAAACTAGATAACATTAAGCCATCAAAAACGTTCCTAGGCGAAATTAGGCTATCTAAAAGTGATTTTGAATTAATTAATAATATCGCTAAAGAAGGTGAAATTGCAAGATTAGCCTATAATAACTTAGATAGACAGAATAAGAAGTTATCTGATGAAATAAAAAAACTTAGAGAAGAAAATAAAAGGCTAATTGAAAAAGATAAATCTCATAATGATGATTTTGAAAAACAAAAAGAAAATTATAAGAAAAAAATCGAATTGCTCCAAGGAGAAAATACAAGAATAAGAAATATAGCTAATAATAAAATTGGCACTCTAACTAAAGATGTTACCAGGCTGACATCAAAGCTTGATAAGTGTAATAAATTCATAGAAAAAGAAAAACTATTGCCTAAATTTATGAAATACATAGATAGGAGCAATGGACTTGAAAGATAAAAAGTAGGGCATATGCCCTACTTTTTATTTGGGGTTTTAAGGGGTATCCCATTAACAAGGTGTAATTGAGTACTCAATTACGAAGCTTGCAATAATTTAAAATAGGGCGTATGCCCCATTATAAATTTAAAAATTCTTTAGCTAAGTTCTCTAAAAGCCTTGATACTGTAGTTTTATTTCTAATCGCATAGATTTGGAGTTCTTGCCATACTTCATCGTTCATGATGACAGTATGCTTACTATTGTCATCAGTTCTTGATGGTCTACCCCGTCCAATTTCCCGTACTGCTCTGTTTTCTTTGGTTTGCTTTTCTATTGGATTGCTCTTTATAAATTGATTTTCTATTAATTTATATCCATTCTTTTTGAATTTTTCTGAAATACTTTTAGAAATACCTAATTCATTAGCTATTTTGGTCATACTGTAACCACTTTTCATTTTTGAGTTAAAGAAATCTACTTGCTCTATAAGGCTCAATTTTAAAAAATCTTCTCTATCCATCCATATCCTCCATTAATATTTTTACACGTCTTAAAATCTATATATAAATACATAGTATCAAATTTAATTTACAAAAATTGTAAGAATATAGGTGGAAAGAAATAATTTTAAAATCATTTTTAGACAACAATTGATAGTTGTTGTTTATATAGTTTATATATACAACTAAGTTATAATGTTTTACGTCCTCGCAAAACATTGGTATTACTAGCCTGTAGAATTTAAAGACGACTTTTTCATAGTGAAAGACGACTTTTTCATAGTGAAATTTAATTTAAAGACGACTTTTTCATAGTGAAAGACGACTTTTTCATAGTGAAAAACGACTTAAAAAAAATAGTCGTACGACTATTTACAAAAAGGTCGTAATAATATATAATTTCCATTAGAGGTGGTTATATGGTTAATATGGATAACATAGAAAATAAATTAGTTGTTCAAGCAAATACGTTAATAGAAGCAAGTTACAAGCTTAAACCAAGTCAACAGAAGTTTTTAAGAGTTATGGCTTCAATGATTGACTTTGGTGATGAAGATTTTAAGATGTATGAATTTAAAGTAAGTGAATTGATGGAGCTTTATGGAATTAAAGACCAAAGTAAATATAGTGAAATTCCTAAGCAAACAAAGGAGTTAATGGGAAATGTACTTACTTTTAAAGATGAAAAATCAGAGGTTTTAGTGCCTTTTTTAAGCTTTTATAAACACGAAAAAGGTGAGGGGACAATAAAAGTTCAATTCCATCCTTTTTTAAAACCTTTTTATCTATATTTGAATAAAGAAAATCCCTTTACTAAGTACAAATTAAAGAATATTGTATCTTTGAAAAGCACATACTCAATAAGATTTTATGAACTTTTAAAACAGTATGAGGGAATAAAATCAAGGATTTTAACAATAGAAGAATTAAGGCAAATATTTAAAATAGAACCTAGTGAATATACTAGATATAATGATTTCAAAAGAAAAGTTATACTTCAAGCACAAAAGGAATTACCTTTAAAAACTGATATAAGCTTTGATTTTGAGGAAATTAAAACTGGAAGAAAGATAACTGCTCTAAAGTTTTATATTCATCAAAACAAGGTAAAAATGATTAATGAGCCTAATACTTTTGCTGAAGTATCAGTCACAGTTTCAGAAGAGATTGAACAAAAAGAATTGAATTTAGAAGATGGTATGAAAACTATAATTAATATGATGAAGGCTCATAATGTGAATGGATCTGAAGCTATGAAAATATATAAGAGTGCTAAAGGTGATATGAACCATATATCAAAGGTTTATAATCATTTCAAGAATAAAAATGCAGATAATTTTGTTGCTCTTATGATAAAAATGGTTAAGCCTGGTGAATTTAATGAACCTAAAAAAGGAATTAAGAAAACTAGTTTTAATAATTTTAAAGGTAGAGATTATGATTATGATGATTTAGAAAAGAAATTACTTGGTTGGGATAATGAGGAAGAAGAATAAAAATTTAAGAATCTTTGCAATAATGTTTGATAGATATTAACTAGTTATTATCTAATCACAAAAAATACCAATGATAGTTCTATACTAAATCATTGGTATTAATATATAATTGACTATGTACTGTCCCATTAAAGGGACTATTTATTCTTGATAAAGAAATATCTATTTATTCCTGTAAGGAAATTATTTATATCTTTAACTAATCTATATATTTATATTCAAAAAGGGGAGAAAAAATGAGTAATTTATACGCTAATTATTTAAAAAGATTACAAGATACTAAACAGAAAATAAACGATTTGAAATTTACTAAAGAAATTAAGGAAAATTCAAAAGATAAAGATGATAACTTTGATGTAGAATTATTTGAAAAATCAATTGCTGAAAATAAATTAGCAGTTGATAGCATAGCCGATACATTAACCAGTAACTTAAACAGTCAGTTAAAACAAATGGATAGTGATAAAGCTATAAAATTACTTGAATGGATAAACACTTGGGAATTTTACCTTGATACAGAAGATAGCTTTGATTTAACTAAGAGAAGAACGTATAAAAGAGGGGATATCGTTCATGTAAACTTTGGATTTAATGTACATAATGAACTTGGAGGTACTCACTATGCAATTGTTGTAGAAGGGAATAATGCACAAACTAATGGAACTGTAGTTGTAGTTCCATTAAAGTCTACAGAAGAAGATAATCCAACTAATTTAGATAATACAGAGGTATTTTTAGGTAAGTGTATTATTCCTATTGGTAAAGCTAAGAATAAAAACACTATAGCAAAAGTTGGACAACTAAAGTCAATTAGCAAATTAAGAATATTAAAACCTACAAACGATAAGCAATCTATTTATCCTGTAGATTCAGATATTCGTAACGATATTTTAAATAAACTTGACCAAAAAATAAAAGAATTATATATGAAATATGAGAATACTATTGACACTAAGTAAAATAGTAGTATAAAATTGATTA
>NZ_LBMX01000112.1:0-10943 GCF_001010885.1 Clostridium sp. C8
TACAATATTATACTAACACCACTAAATACGGGTGATATGGAAAGTGAGCTGATGCTTTCTATCCTTTCTGGATTTGTTGCAGAAGAGTCTGCATCTATTTCACAAAACTCAACATGGTCCATTCAAAAGAGATTTCAAAACGGCAGTTATGTCGGTACGCCACCGTATGGATATTCCAAGGCGGATGGCAAGATGTTTATAGTTTCAGATGAAGCTGAAATCATCAAACGTATTTTTTCTGAATTCCTATCTGGAAAAGGTAGCAGTACCATAGCAAGAGGTTTGAACAAAGATAAGATTCCTGCTAAACGAGGGAATCACTGGAGTTCAGGCACGATCATTGACATGCTTAGAAATGAAAAATATATGGGTGATGTTTTGCTGCAAAAGACTTACACCGATAGTAACTACAATCGCCATCCAAATGCAGGTGAAAAAGACCAGTACTATTACAAGGACAATCATGAACCTATTATAAGTAGAGAAGATTTTGCTAAGGCACAAGATCTCATTGATGAAAGAGCCAAGATGAAGTGTAAGGGCGTGAAAAAGAACGTTTATCTTAATCGATATGCTTTAAGTGGCAAGATTGTCTGTGGAGAGTGTAGTCGCAATTTCAGGAGAAAGACAAACTACTCAGTTGGTAGGAGTTACATTGCTTGGAGTTGCATCGGTCATATCGAAGACAAAGAGAGCTGTTCCATGTTGTTCTTGCGAGATGGAGAAATAAAAGCTACATTTACCACCATGATGAACAAGCTTGCTTTCAGTCATAAGTTAATCCTAGAGCCACTTTTCAAATCAATTAGCCAAATCGATGAAGAAAGCGACCGTGAAAGAATGGATGCTATTGATAAGCGAATAGAGCAACTCATGGAAGAACGCAACACCCTTATTACACTGATGGTCAAAGGTTTCCTTGAGCCAGCTCTTTTTAATCAGGAACGTAATGTCTTGGATAGTGAGATAAAAAATCTTACAACTGAAAAAACAAACCTGGTAACGAACTCTACGAGTGGGGTTTTACGAGCAAACGATATAAAGGACCTCATTGATTACGTGTCAGCAGATAATTTTAATGGTGACTACACAGAAGAATTATTTGAAGAATTTGTAGAGAACATCATTGTAAATTCCAGGGATGAGCTGACATTCAATTTGAAATGCGGTCTTTCCCTGAAAGAAAAGGTGGTGAGATAAATGGCATATATTCCATATGGATACAAAATTCAAGATGGAGAGGTTACTGTCGATGAAAAGGCAGCAGGTCAAGTAAAGGTATTCTTTGAGAAATACATATCAGGACTATCCCTTACAGTGGCTGGCGAACAGGCAGGTATTGATAAGACACACTCTGTGATGGGACGCATTTTGAAAAACGTCAACTACCTTGGAAATGATACGTATCCAGCAATTATTGATAAAGAGATATTTGATAAAGCTGAAGAAGTTAGAGATAAACGTGCAAAGGATTTAGGCCGAGTAGTAGAGCTTGCCGCTTTCACCTCTCCTCTACCCAAAGAACGATTCAAAATGAAAAAGGCAGATAATAAGATGCCAGTGGATCCTTTTGCAAAGGCAGAATACTTATACAGTTTGATAGAAAGCGAGGAATAATGTGGCAGAGAAAAATATAATGGTTATTCCTGCTCGTAAAAGAGTGGGAAGTACGGCCGCAAAAGAAAAGATAAAGAAACTTCGTGTTGCCGCCTATTGCCGTGTTTCTACAGAAACAGAAGAACAAAATTCTAGCTATGAGGTTCAGGTCGCACACTATACAGAGTTTATAAAGAAAAATAATGAATGGGAGTTTGCTGGCATCTTTGCAGATGATGGTATCTCCGGTACAAACACTAAAAAGCGTGACGAATTTAATCGTATGATTGCAGAGTGTATGGATGGTAACATCGACATGGTTATTACTAAATCCATCAGCCGATTTGCACGTAACACCCTAGACTGCCTTCAATATATTAGACAACTCAAGGATAAGAACATATCCGTTTATTTTGAAAAAGAGAACATCAACACCATGGATGCCAAAGGTGAGGTTTTGCTGACTATTATGGCATCTTTGGCACAACAGGAAAGCCAGAGCCTTTCACAAAACGTTAAGCTTGGGATACAGTACCGATACCAACAAGGAAAGGTACAGGTCAACCATAAGCGATTTATGGGCTACACCAAAGATGAAGATGGAAATTTAATCATTGTTCCCGAAGAAGCTGAGATTATCAAACGCATCTACCGAGAATACCTTGAAGGTCAGAGTCTAGTGGGTATTGGTCGAGGTCTTGAAAAGGATGGTATTTTAACAGCAGCAGGAAAACCACGATGGCGGCCAGAATCAGTTAAAAAAATCCTCCAAAATGAAAAATACATCGGAGATGCCCTTCTGCAAAAGACTGTCACAGTAGATTTTCTGACCAAGAAACGAGTGAAAAATGAAGGGCATGTTCCCCAATATTATGTTGAAAATAGCCATGAATCGATTATTCCCAAAGAATTATACTTGCAAGTTCAGGAGGAAATTCATCGAAGAAGCAATATCTACACGGGAGCAGGCAAGAACAAACGCATTTATAGTAGCAAGTACGCTTTAAGTGCCATTACCTTCTGTGGAGAATGTGGCGATATTTATAGGAGAACCTATTGGAATATTCACGGCAGAAAAGAATTTGTCTGGCGATGCGTGACTAGAATCGAGCAAGGTCCTGAAGTTTGTAAGAACCGAACCGTAAAAGAAGATGAACTCTATGGTGCTGTAATGACCGCAATTAATAAGCTGCTTGCAGGTGGCAACAACATGATAAAGACCCTGGAAGAGAACATTCATGCTGTGATTGGTGAAACGACAGAATACCAAATTTCAGAGATTAACAACTTACTGGAGGAAAAGCAAAAAGAACTCATCAAGCTGGCCAATAAAGGTAAAGATTATGAACATCTAGCAGATGAGATTGATGAGCTGAGAGACAAGCGACAGCTCCTTTTAGTAGAAGATGCCTCCCTCAGTGGCGAGAACGAGCAAATCAATGAGCTGATTGAATTTATCCGCAAGAACAAATTCCGTACCTTAGAGTACGATGATAAGCTTGTAAGGAAGATAATCCAGAGCGTTACAGTCTATGAAGAACACTTCGTCATATCCTTTAAATCTGGTATTGAAATGGAAATATGAAAACCAGAAATAAATAGCCCATGACTCTAAATATAATCATGTGATGCTAGTATAGCTCCATGGTTTAGAAATATAAAAGGTTATATTTCATAAACGTTTCACAAAAGACGTGTAAGATATTAATTAAAGTAGTTATAAACTGCTATTTTGTAAAAAGTAAAGGAGAAAATATATGAAAAAATAGTATCAGGAGGAGTATGCATATTACTTACGTAATGTTTGAGCTTAAGTGCATTCATTAGTTGAGGTAGATGTAATAAGTTTGTCAAAAGAATATAGATCCAGTTGAAAATTATAATCATCTAGAATGGATCAGATGAGGACAATGTAAAAATGCTTGTTCAATGGATGCAATTAGTTATGGATTAAGAAAATAGAGAGGAGTAGTTAGGAACGTGATAAAAAATGCACTAGCATATATTACAAGAACGAGAAACAGAAGTTTAATAATTTTTATCATATTAACTATAGTTCTTTCTTGCTTGTACTCTTGTTTAACAATAATGAAATCAAGCAATGAAATAGAAAAGGCTTTATATGAAAGTTCTAATTCTTCAATATCAATAACAAAAAAAGATAGTCAATATTTTAATGTTAATCAATTTAAAGATATTGAAAAATTAAAAGAAATTGAAGAAATAATAATTCAATTTGATGCATTAGCAAAATTAAAAGATGCTAAAGTAGTTAGCGGAGAACAAAGAATAAATAGAGAAGATTTATCTGACGAATTTAAGAATGTTGTCTCACTCGAAGCTACAAATAATACTAAAAGAAATATTTTATTTAGTAGTGGAGTATTTACAATTAAAGAAGGTAAAAATATAGAAGAAAATGATAAGAACTCAATTATTGTTCATGAAGAATTTGCTAAACAAAACAATCTAAAATTAGGTGATGAAGTTGATCTTGAATTACTAGATATTGAAAAAAGTGGGACAATAGAAAGTCATAAATTTAAAATTATAGGAATCTTTTCTGGTAAAAAACAGGAAACATATACAGGACTATCTTCTGATTTTAGTGAAAATATGGTTTTTGTAGATTATTCAACAAGCCAAGAGATATTAAATAAATCAGAAGATAATAAAATTGCAAATAAAATATTAATGTATTCTGCTAGTTTAGAATCTACAGACTTAGCCTTAAACAAATTGAAAGAGCTTAAAATTGATGAGTCAAAGTATTCCGTTGAGAAAGATAATAATGCTTTTGAAGAGTCTTTAGAGTCAGTGAGCGGAATAAAACATATTATAAAAATAATGACATATTCCATCATGTTAGGTGGGATGATTGTTCTTTCATTAATCTTGATTTTATGGTTAAGAGAAAGAATATATGAAATAGGTATATTTTTATCTATTGGAACATCTAAGCTACAAATTATAATGCAATTTATATTTGAGTTAATATTCATATCTATACCAAGTATAATATCGTGCTTATTTTTAGGAAATGTACTACTAAAAGTAATTGTAGATGGATTCATTAACTCAGAGAACTCAATGATTTCCGGTGGAAGTTTAATAAATAATAGTAGTTTTATGTTAAATATAACAACACTTGGACAAAGTTATTTAATATTAATAAGTATTATTGTTTTATCAGTTGTATTTGCTTCTTCATTAATATTAATCAAGAAGCCTAAAGAAATATTATCAAAAATAAGTTAGGAGGAAATAATGGATATGTTAGAAATAAAGAATGTAGCATATAGTTATGCAAATTCTAAAGAAAAAGTTTTGTCAGGAGTAAATCAAAAATTTGAACTTGGGAAGTTTTATGCGATAGTAGGAAAGTCAGGAACAGGAAAATCTACACTTCTTTCCTTACTTGCTGGACTTGATAAACCTCAAACAGGAAAAATATTGTTTAAGAATGAAGATATACAAAAAAAAGGATATAGTAATCATAGAAAAAATAATATATCTTTAGTATTTCAAAACTATAATTTAATAGATTATTTATCACCAATTGAAAATATTAGATTAGTAAATAAATCAGCAGATGAAAGTATCTTGTTTGAACTAGGTTTAGATAAAAAACAAATAAAAAGAAATGTTATGAAATTATCTGGTGGACAGCAACAAAGAGTAGCTATTGCTAGAGCATTGGTATCAGATGCTCCAATAATACTAGCTGATGAGCCTACTGGTAATCTAGACAGTGTTACTGCTGGAGAAATAATTAATATATTAAAGACATTAGCTAAAGATAGAAATAAATGTGTAATAGTTGTAACACATAGTAAGGAAGTAGCAGATTCTGCGGATATCATTTTAGAACTAAGTGGTAAAAAGTTGAAAAAAGTAAATAAAATGAATTTGGAGGTTGAATAATGATAAAAAATGCATTTGCTTATGTAACTAGAAAAAGCTTAAAATCATTAATTATTATATTAGTTATTTTATCTATGTCAACTTTAAGTCTCATTAGTTTATCTATTAAAGATGCTACGGACAGAGCTTCAAAAGAAACATTTGCTAATATAACAAATAGTTTTTCTATGGAGATAAATAGACAAGTAAATCCAGGAACACCTAGAGGTGGGGGAAATGTAAAAGGTGAAGATATTAAAAAGATATCTCAAACAGATAGTATAGACTCCTATGTAAAAAGAATAAACAGTGTTGCAGATTTAGTTGATTATGATATTATTGAAACTCAAGAGACTCTTGCGAATCAATCACCTGAAAGAGCAAAGAATTTTAAAAGAACAGTTATGTTAACTGGGGTCAACGACTCATCAAAAGAAATAAAATTTGTATCAGAAGCATATAAATTAGTAGAAGGAAAGCATTTAGAAAATGAAGATAAAAATAAAATCTTAATGCATAAAGATTTAGCTGAAAAAAATAATCTTAAAGTTGGAGATAAGATAAAAATAAAATCTAATTTATTTGATGCTGATAATGAGAAAGGTGCAGATGAAACAGTAGAAGTAGAAATTAAAGGTCTATTCGATGGGCATAATAGTGGTGGAGTAAGTGCAGCACAAGAACTATACGAAAATACATTAATCACTGATGTTCATACAGCTGCTAAAGTTTATGGTAATACAGAAGATACAGCTGTATACCAAGATGCAACATTCTTTGTAAAAGGTGATGAGAATCTTGATAGTGTAATAAAAGATCTTGGGAAATTAGATATAAATTGGAGAGAATATAATTTGATTAAAAGTTCATCAAATTACCCTGCATTACAACAATCTATATCAGGTATCTATTCAATTTCAAATAAATTATTTGTTGGCTCATTAATATTTGCAGGAGTTGTAGTTTCATTATTACTATTCTTATGGATGAATGCTAGAAAGAAAGAAATAGCAGTATTACTATCATTAGGTATATCAAAATTAGAAATTTTTGGTCAATTCCTAATTGAGATGGTATTTATATCAATCCCCGCATTCGTTGGTTCTTATTTCTTAGCTCAATATACAGCTGATAAGCTTGGGAATAATATATTGAATAAGGTTACTGGTGATATAGCTAAACAAATAGCTAGACAATCTGCATCTAGCCAATTAGGTGGTGGGGCAGAAGCTGAAGGATTTAACAAGACATTATCAAGTTTAGATATAAATGTATTACCTAAATTCATAATTTATGTAGTTATATTTATGAGTTTAGTACTTCTTGTATCATTGATTATTTCTTCATTCAATATATTAAGAAGGAATCCAAAAGAATTATTAATTGACAATAATTAAAATTTTCGGTGCTTTTTTGCACCGAAAATTTTTTGATTTTTAAATATCAAATAATATGCTGTATAATATAAGTGTATAGGCTTAAGTGGAGGTATATATGAAAATATTAACTGTTGAAGATGATAATATGATAAGAGAGGGAATAAGTGAATATCTTTCAGAATTTGGATATACTGTTATTCAAGCTAAAGATGGAAGAGAAGCCTTGTCAAAATTTAATAGCGATATAAATTTGGTTATCTTAGACATTCAGATACCTTTTATAAATGGTTTAGAAGTATTGAAAGAAGTTAGAAAGAGAAGCAATTTACCAATTCTAATCTTGACTGCATTTAGTGATGAAGAATATAAAATTGATGCATTTACTAATTTAGTAGACGGATATGTAGAAAAGCCATTTTCATTGCCGGTTTTAAAGGCGAGAATAGATTCTTTAATTAAGAAGAATTACGGACATTTAGAGAAGTTTGAATATAAGGATCTATCGGTTAATTTTAATAGTTATACAGCTAAAATTAATGGTGAAGAAATAGATGTAAATGCAAAAGAACTAGAAGTATTAAAATGTTTATTGGATAATGATGGACAAGTGTTATCAAGGATGCAAATTATTGATTATGTATGGAAAGATAGTGAAGAAATTCCTTATGATCGAGTAATAGATGTATATATAAAAGAACTTAGAAAAAAATTAAAATTAGACTGTATAACTACTATAAGAAATGTAGGATATAAATTGGAGAGACAATGAAAAAATTAAGAATATTTCCCAAAATGTTCATACAAATATTTTCTGTTCTTGGAATAATAATTATACTAGTTCATTTATTAGTTTTTCTAATCTTTCCTAGAACTTATTTGGAGGCAAGAAAAGAAACGATTCATAAAATGGCAAATGACGTTTCAAGTAGTATGGATGGAAAAGAAATAAAATATATAGAACAAACTTTGGATCTTTTTTCTAAGAGTAGTGAAATAAACGCATTTATAAAAGGAAATAATAATAAGAATGAAATACAAATCAAAAACAATGTAAATGTTAATTTAGAAAGTGATAGTAATTCTTTGATAATTGAAGAAAGAGAAATAGAGCTTGATGATGGTAAAAAAACAACTCTACTATTTGTTTCTACAGCTGATATGCAAAAAGATGCTAAAGATTTAAGCCTTAAATTTTTACCATATTCTTTATTAATATCAACTTTATTTTCTACTGTTATTTCTTTAATTTATGCAAAATTAATAAAAAATAATATACAAGAAATAAAAGTTGTCACTGATAAAATGATGAAACTTGATAAAAGAATGCGTTTAGAAGTTAGCTCTAATGATGAAGTTGGAGAATTAAAACAACAAATTAATGATTTGTATTCAACTTTATTGAGAACAATTGACGATTTGGAATTTAAAAATAAAGAAATTTTAAAATTAGAAAAGTTAAAATATGACTTTTTCAAAGGTGCATCACATGAACTCAAAACTCCTCTTGCTAGTCTTAAAATAATACTGGAAAACATGAAATATAATATTGGAAAATATAAAGAAAGAGATATTTATATTAACGAATGCATTAAAATCGTTGATAGCTTAACAAAAAATATTTCTCAAATATTATCAGTTCATACTATAGAAAATTTGAATAATGATAAAGAATACTTGAAAATAAATGATACATTAGAAGACGTATTAAAAAAGTATGAAATATTAGCAAATCAAAAGAAAATAACTGTCAATAAATATATATTAGATGAGAATGTTTATATAGGAAAAACAGCTTTAAAGATTATTCTATCTAATTTGATTAGTAATGCTGTAAAATATACTGAAGTAAATGGAGTAATTAATATAGGGATAGTTAATGATTGGTTATATATAGAAAATTCATACGGTAATAATAAAGTGTCGAATATGGATAAAATATTTGAAGTTAAATTTGATTTAAATAAGGAAAATAGTAATGGATTAGGTTTATATATAGTAAGTAATATTCTGAATAATTATAATATAGAATATAAAGCATCGCAGGATGAAGAGTTTTTTATCTTTAAAATTAGAATATTTTCTTAAATAATATATAACTTTGCCATAGTTATTGGAAAATGGAGACTTATTATTAGTCATGTAAGTAAAGAATATTTCATTAATGAATTGGCATATTAAATAATTTGTTTAATTTAGTTTTTGGACTTTTCTTTGGCACAAGAATTCCCCTGTTAATTTTTTATTATCAGTAGGAGATTTTACAATTTTTAAACAAAATTATTTGAAATAGCAGAAACAATCAGAGAAGATGAACTTCACCAAGCAATAGTACAAGCTATCAATGAAGTGCTGGGAAACAAAGGAGATTACCTGAATATTTTAATAGAAAATATTGAAACAGTTTTGAATGAAAATGCGGATAAACCAACAACTGATATTGATGAAAAGTTAGAAGGACTTCAAATGGAACTGCTTAGGCTTGCAAACTCAAAAGAAGATTACGAGGATGTAGCAGAAGAAATATACAGGTTGCGGGAACTGAAGCAGGAGGTCATGATAAAAAATGCAGCACGAGAGGGACTCAGGCAACGAATCGAAGAAATGACAAAGTTTTTAAAAGAACAACCGCAGAAACTTGAAGTGTATGACGATTTACTTGTGAGGCGATTGATTGATAGGATTACGGTCGATCAAAGGCTTCTAACAATCGAATTCAAGTCTGGAATCGAGATTAAAAAAGAACTTTGAAGTAAATATTTAATGGGCTCATGTCAAATATGGCATGGGCTATTTCAATTTGACTAGACAAACATATTACTTATAATAAAAGATGATATGAACGTATTGTGATGTTGAGCTGTTCCTACGTACTTCATGATATTTGGATTTCGTAAAAAGAAATATTTCAAAATCGCTCAATAAGAATTGGACTATAGATAAAATTTAATTCACATATACCTTGAAAGGAGTGGATTTTATGGGAGAATGGGCAAGGCCTAACGACTTTTTTGTTGCTTGTAGATTAACCAGTTCAAAATATGCTGATTCCTTTTTAGATACCGGATCAATTAAATTCAACACCCCCCAATCGTGGATTGATTATTCCAAAAAATATGGGGATGGCCGGGGAGATGGATATGAAGGAACACTGGCTTTTTGTGATAGTTTCGATTTTGAACGTATGTCGGAATTGATTGGAAAATATGAATCAAGCTGTGTTTTGAATCCTAATACTAGACCATTACATAAGGAAATAAGAGAGGGACGATTATTTCTAAAGGATAAAAGAAGTTTAAAGCTACCCTGTTTTTGTGTGTACATATTGAAAAACAGCATGTTTCCTTGTCCTGATAGTGCGGGGAAACATAGGATATCCACGGAAATCCCAACTTCATATTTCAGAGACTTCTCGGATAATTTATTTCCGGAAGAAGTTAAAAGGCTACCATTAGAAGACCAACCGGCATTGATAACTATTTTTAACTTTAATGAATTTAAGAATAGATTGTATAAATCATTAAGATATCTCGGTTTGGAAGATACTGAAATATTAATTAAGGATGTATCATATTTTGATTTTGAAAAATACGGTACAAATGGGTGGATGGATTTCAATAGAAATTACCCTGAAGAATTATTAGTGAAAAATATACGATTTAAAGAGCAAGGCGAAGCACGTGTTATAATTAAGACTAAAAAAGAGGATATTATTAAGCGTCTAATCGAGTCTCCAATAGAATTAGGATGCATGAGAGACATAGCAAAAGTTCATAAAGGTTATTTAGATCAAGGTGTGCATGTTGAAATGACGATTGATACATATGAAAAATAGATTTAGATATTTTATTTATATCGACATGTTCCCACGAACGTACAAAATTGTCGATATGTTCCCGCATACGACCGTTTCACTAAAAATCGCAAATACATCAATTCTATCAACTCGTCCCAGCAGTATATGTGATGAATCTATACTTTGATTGATATGTTCCCTCAAACGAAAGGATATGTTGGATATGTTCCCAAATACGAACGTAGATATATTGGTGTTAGTATAATATTGTA
>NZ_LBMX01000113.1:0-506 GCF_001010885.1 Clostridium sp. C8
TCAATATATTCTTCGCTACTGACGCAGGTTTAAACTTATGCTTATATACTTTTTTACGTATAACAGCTTTTATATTCATTTCATTCATTAGTCTATATACACGCTTATGATTTATTTCAATGCCTAATATATTATTAAGATAAATACATATTCTCTTTCGTCCATAAGTTCCTCTATATTTATTATGTATATCTAGTATATGATTTTTAATTATTTTATCCTGTATATCCTTATTGGTGATAATATCTTTACGCTTAAGCCATTTATAATAAGAGCTTCGCGCTACTTTTGCCAATAGGCAAAGACGTGTAATAGAATATCGCTCTGACATAAAAAATATAATCTCATATATATTAACTCGTGTTATTCTTCTGCCAGAGCTCTTAGCTTTTTTAGGAATTCATTCTCCATTCTTAAGTACTTAACTTCTTCTTCTAATGATGAAAATTTAGTTTTTGGTCTACCTATTCGTGAACCATTAGTTGGAGTTTTAGATTTTCTTCCTC
>NZ_LBMX01000114.1:0-1630 GCF_001010885.1 Clostridium sp. C8
TCAGACTGCTGACAAAGTATTAGCAGTCTTTAATTTTATACAAATATGTAATATAATTAAAAATATATTAATTTATTACATAGAGGTTTTATAAATGATAAACGAAAGAATAGAAGCAAAAAATGAAATGGAAGTGGTTATGTTAGAACAATTAGTTCCGCAAGACCATTTATTAAGAAAAATAGATAAATATATAGATTTTTTATTTATTAGAGATTTAACTAGCGATTTGTATTGTCATACAAATGGTCGACCAGCAGTTGATCCTGTAATTTTATTTAAAATGCTATTTATAGGATATCTTTATGGCATACGCTCCGAAAGGCAACTAGTTAAAGATATAGAAGTAAATTTAGCATATAGATGGTTTTTAGGATATTCTATTACGGAAAAAATTCCAGATGCATCTACAATAAGTCAAAACAGAATTAGAAGATTTAAAGGTACTGATATTCCACAAAAAATTTTCGATAATATAGTTATTCAAGCTATGGATAAAGGCTTAGTTGGTGGTAAAATTCTTTACTCTGATTCAACACATATAAAAGCTAATGCTAATAAGCGTAAGTTAGAAAAAGTTGAAGTTCAAGTAACACCTAAAGAATATATAGAACAATTAGATATTGATGTAAATTTGGATAGGGAAAATCATAATAAAAAGCCTTTAAAGCCAAGAAAACAAAAAGAAGAAACAAAGGAAATTAAGAAAAGTACTACAGATCCAGATAGTGGCTATATGATGAGAGATAATAAGCCAGAAGGATTCTTTTATCTAGATCACAGAACTGTAGATAGTAAAAATAATATAATTATGGATGTGCATGTTACCCCTGGTAACGTCAGCGATAGCGAACCAATATTAAAAAGAATAGATAGAATTGAAGAAGCTTTTAATATAAAGCCTAAGTACCTTGGATTAGATGCAGGATATTCAACAAATCCTATCTTTAAAGGAATAACAGATAGAGAGATAATACCAGTTATAGCATATAGGCGTTCTCCTCATAAAAAAGGAATGTATACAAAGAATAAGTACATATATGATTATGATAAAGATATATATATTTGTCCAAACAATGTTGCATTAATATATAAAACAACGACTCGCGAAGGCTATAAAGAATATAGATGTTTTGAAGAAATATGTATGTGTTGTCCTCATAAAGATAAATGTCTTGGAGATAAAGCTAAATATAAAATAATTAGAAGACATGTTTGGGAAAATCATAAGGACGATAATAAGAATTTCCTTAGAACTGAGAAAGGAAAAGGAATTTACGATAGAAGGAAAGAAACAGTTGAGCGAAGCTTTGCAGATTCAAAAAATCTGCATGGGCTTCGCTATTCTCGCTTCCGCGGACGCGAAAAAGTTTCAGAGCAATGCCTGTTAACTGCAGCAGTGCAGAATATGAAGAAGATAGCAACAAAACTATCTTCACTATTTTTATATTATATTGTTAATTTTTATGGTATTTTCAATTTTAAATTTTATTCACAATTAATATATAGAAAAACCCTCTGTTTTTAAACAGGGGGTTTTTCAACAAACTGTATTATAAATATTATAATATTTATAATTGGATTTTTAAGTTTTATCTTTTCACTTTTCCTTGAAGCTATTAACATATCC
>NZ_LBMX01000115.1:0-1429 GCF_001010885.1 Clostridium sp. C8
TGGTGTTAGTATAATATTGTAGACACAGAAATCCGAACAACTTAAAATAAAGTTAAGAGGAAGGAAGTGCCTACAAAATGACAAAGAAGATAACAAGATATACTGATGACTTCAAAAATACAATAGTAGAGCTTTATAACTCTGATAAGAGTTTAGCAGAGTTAAACCGTGAATATGGCATATCAAAATCAACTATCCAAGGATGGGTTTCAAAGGCAACGCCTGTGTCTATTGAAAAAGATAAAGTAGTTACAACCGCAGAATACCAAGCGATGATAAAAAGAATGGCAAGGCTTGAAGAGGAAAATGAAATATTAAAAAAAGCCATGGCCATATTCGCGAAGAAGTAACTACCATTTATGAGTTTATAAAGAATAATGCAAATGCTCATAGTGTTAAGCTAATGTGTAAGCTACTAAAGGTTTCAAGAAGTTCTTTCTATAAATTCCTTAATAAAAAAGAAAGTAAAAGATCTTTAGAAAATAAACAACTTAAATCAAAAATAATCAAAATTTATGAAGATAGCAAGAAACGCTATGGAGCACCTAAAATCCATAAAACTCTAAAAGCTGAAAACATACATATTAGTCTTAAAAGAGTACAGAGACTTATGAAAAGGCTCGATATTAAAGCCATTGTGTACAAAAAGTTCAGACCGTTTCCATCAAAAGTAAAAGTTGAAGATAGAGAGAATATCTTAAAAAGGGATTTTTCTACAACATCGATAAATCAAAAGTGGGTAACTGACATTACCTATATTCATACAATAAAAGATGGCTGGTGCTATCTTGCATCAGTAATGGATCTTCATAGTAAGAAGATTATTGGATACTCTATGGATAAAAATATGGATACTGCTCTAGCAATAAATGCTGTTAGGAATGCCTATGAGGTTCAAAAACCTTCAAAACCTCCCGTTCTTCACAGCGACCTAGGAAGCCAATACACAAGCAAAGATTTTTCTAGATATGTATTAGGCTTAAAAATCATGCACTCTTTTAGTGGTAAGGGTTGCCCTTACGATAATGCATGTATAGAATCTTTTCACGCTTCGCTTAAAAAAGAAGAAGTAAATTTAGTGAAGTACTATGATTTTGATGCTGCTAGGTTAGCAATATTTGAATACATAGAATCTTGGTACAATAGGAAGAGAATTCATAGCAGTATTGGCTACATTACCCCTCAACAGTGTGAGGATTTGGCAAAAGTTGCATAAAAATGTTCGAGAAATTGTGTCTACTATATTGACTTAAGTCCAGAAGAACAAAATTCTAGCTATGAGGTTCAGGTCGCACACTATACAGAGTTTATAAAGAAAAATAATGAATGGGAGTTTGCTGGCATCTTTGCAGATGATGGTATCTCCGGTACAAACACTAAAAAGCGTGAAGAATTTAATCGTATGATTGAGGAGTGAATGGCTGGTAAA
>NZ_LBMX01000116.1:0-1243 GCF_001010885.1 Clostridium sp. C8
ACTATATTGACTTAAGTCCAAAATGACCAAACTTATGAATACGAACAAGGTCAAAAGCATTAAGAAGTCTCCCACTTGCAGGATCTGTTGCATGATGGGAATAGGCAAACTTATCATCATAGAGGATGACACCAGCACTAGAATCAGCCGGGATATAATCATAGCGACCAGCCATTACTGAAGGCTCGTATATATCCTTTAAGAACCTATCGATTGCAGTGCTTACTGAGTAGCTACGACAAAAAGTACCGATAACACCTTCTTTTGAAAGAGGATCGGCTTGTTCCTTTAATGAGCGATTAATGACTTCTGATTGCCTAGAGGATACGGGCCAAGTACTGGTGTCTCGCCAATCATCGTATTTATTAAGAAATATATCCGGGTCAAGAAGAGATCCATCTTTCTCTTCATACACAAAAATTCCGTTTCTTGAAGTAGACGGCCAATACATTAATCGTTCTGGTTCATAGGTAGTGTCATCAAAAAGGTCGATGCCGATTTCTTTTGCGACCATGCGACTAACAGCAGCATACTCTTCCTCTCCCAGATCACGAAAGAGAGGAATGATTAGCCTTAGTCTTGGATTTTCTGGAGTATGCTTATGAGTAGAATAGATACAACACTGATAAGGGAAGAAGGTAGAGATTTCTTCCCAGATAGTACTCGTGCCGTAATCCATATCAAGGGTGAGCATGGAGCGTGATAGAACATTCCCTTTTTTACGTCTGCCATCTTTTAAATGACCGCCAACAAAACCGCCGACATCTTTAATGGAATCCTGACCACCTTTTCTCATTTTTCGATATTCTTCTACGGTTTCAGTGGTACGCTGAGTGGTCTTAACACGGGAGCAGAAGTCCTCCCAGCTGATGTCTGTGTTTTTCCACTTTTTATCCATTCGGCTGTTGCCGTATGCTATCTTCATAGAGACTCTACCTCCTTAAAATCTTTATTAAAGTATCTAACCGGCTGTCTGCGTTTCTTTGCTTTTTCAATTTCAATACTCATACCTTTTGAAATTACATCACCTAGAACCCAGACCTCTTGGCATTTGCCCATCAGGATAATATCCATGAAAATAGCCTGGTCACGTTCCTGTTCATTGCTGTCATCCATAAACTGTGGAAATAGAAGGTGAGGAGCAAGCGGGATATTGCCCTTATCTAAAGCAAAACGGCAAAACGCTCGTGTTCGCTTAGTATTATTTTCAACATCGCCACTAAATATTAATGTCAAGATTATT
>NZ_LBMX01000117.1:0-2559 GCF_001010885.1 Clostridium sp. C8
TTCAGAAAATGGCGTCTATAATTATTTTTAAGCAAATGATACCCTATCACTATAGAAATTAAATAGTGGAGGGTATTTTATTTATGTCTAGGAAAAATAATTTAGCCCAAATATGGGCAGAACGAATAAAAGCTTGCCAAGCAAGCGGAATAAATGTAAAAGCTTGGTGTGGAGAAAATAATGTTAGTGCTAGTCAATATTATTATTGGATCAGGAAACTAAATAATAGCTCTAATGAACTTGTTGGAGATAATTCAGTTGAATGGGCTGAGGTATCATTAGAACCTAAAAAGAAAAATATCGATAACGGAGGTTCAATTACCTTAAACTACAACGGTTTTAAATTAGAAATATCTAAGAATATTAAAAGGGATGATATAGCAGAAGTTTTAGCTGCTCTAGTTTCGGTATGTTAAATAATATAGCTGATGGTGTGGAACATATTCATATAGCCTGCGGCGCTACGGATTTTAGAAAGCAGATTGATAGTCTTTCAGCACTGGTCAGCCTAAAATTTAATCTAGATCCATTTACTCCAAAATGTTTATTTATATTTTGCAATAAAAGCAAAAATTCTATAAAGATTCTTAGATGGGACAATGATGGATTTATATTGCTTACCAAAAAACTTGTAGAAAAAATGAAATTTCAATGGCCGAAAGACTCCGAAGGAGTAAAAAATATTTCAGCTAGAGAACTTAGATGGTTATTAGAAGGTTTATCTATAGAACAACCTAAAGCCCATAAAAATATTAGTATTAATGAAGAAATTTGTTTCTAAATCTAGCACTAAAAAAGTCGGTAATTGCTTGAAATTACTGACTTTTAGCGCTTATTATGGTATAATATACCTATAATAAGTTCATAAGGGGGTTAGGTTGAAACATGGCTAGAGATGAATATGAAGAACTACTAGAATTGCGTAAAAAAGTTAAAGAACAAGAAGAAAAAATTGAAACTTTAAATTCACAAGTAGAGAACCTAACTCAAGCTATTTTACATAAGAATAAGAAATTATTTGGAGCATCTACAGAAAAAACTCCAATTGAAGGACAAATTTCTTTATTTAATGAAGCTGAAGCTTCAACTGATAGTGGGGCTATTGAACCTACTCCAGAAAATATAATAGTTTCAACACATAAAAGAACTCCAAGAAAAAAAGGAAGTAAAGAAGCTGTTATAAAAGATTTACCTCGAGAAACTGTTGAATGTATATTAGAAGGCGAGGATTCTCTTTGCCCGTACTGTGCAACAGAGATGGCTTCTATCGGTAAAAATGTTGTTAGAACCGAAGTTGAATTTGTTCCACCATCTGTTAAAGTAATTGAATATGTACAATATGTATATAAATGTCCCGAGTGTGGTACTGCTGATAGCAGCGCCGATGTAATAGTAAAAGCTCCTGTACCAAAGCCAGTAATGAAGAGAAGTTTAGCTTCGCCTTCCACTGTTGCAGAAGTTATTTATCAAAAATATGTTAATGGTATGCCACTTTATCGACAGGAACATGATTGGCTCCAAAGAGGATTTAATCTTTCAAGATCAACAATGGCGAATTGGATTATTAGATCTAGCAACGAATGGCTAAAGCCGATGTATAATCTCATGAAAAAAGAGCTCCATAATTGTGAGATTATAAATGCTGATGAGACTAGAATTCAATGCAATAAAGAACAAGGCAGGAAACCTTCTAGCCAATCTTTTATGTGGTTATACCGTTCCGGTGAAAGCGAAGATAAAAATATAGTTATCTTTGAATACACTAGAACTAGAGCAGGTAAGCATGCGCAAGAATTCCTTAAGGAATTTGATGGATTTTTAGTTACAGATGCGTATGCTGGTTACGAAAAGGTTGAAAATATTATTCGTTGCCTTTGCTGGAGCCATGTAAGAAGATATTTCATTGAAAGTATTCCTTTAGATAAAGGAAAGGAAATTCCAGGATCAAAAGGATCTGAAGGCAGAGCCTTTTGCGATAAACTTTTCAAATTTGAAAGAGAATTAAAAACCCTTACGCCTGAAGAAAGGCTTATTAAGCGTCAAGAAAAAAGCAAGCCTGTTCTTGAGGATTTTTGGAATTGGCTTGAAACCATA
Source organism: Clostridium sp. C8 (assembly GCF_001010885.1). NCBI lineage: Bacteria > Bacillati > Bacillota > Clostridia > Eubacteriales > Clostridiaceae > Clostridium > Clostridium sp. C8. Next base: position 2,095 of record NZ_LBMX01000117.1, read on the forward strand.
AATCCGATGAATAATAAAAAGCTTAGTGAAGCTATTACTTATGCTAAGAATCAAAGAGCATATTTAGAGAACTTCCTTTTAGATGGGCGTATTCCCATTTCGAACAATGCAGCTGAAAACTGTATACGTCCCTTCGCAGTAGGTCGTAGAGGTTGGCTTTTTGCAGATACCCCTAAAGGGGCGGAAGCTAGTGCCATTGCCTATAGCATAGTTGAGACTGCAAAAGCTAATAACCTAAATGTGTTTCAGTATTTAAGTTATTTATTTAGATTATTGCCAAATATAAACTCTGCTGAGAACCCGCAACTGCTGGAGCAGTATCTTCCTTGGTCAGGAAGTTTACCTGAATGCTGCTATAATAAGAATAGTAAACAAAAAAATGAGGAGTCCGCTTAACTGCGAGCTCCTTTTAACTATATAGTAATTTATTTATTTTTAAAATACGCTATTTTCTGAACCGCTTAC
>NZ_LBMX01000118.1:0-3227 GCF_001010885.1 Clostridium sp. C8
GACTATTATTAGCTGGTCTTTCATAAATTACATTACTAAATTTTAATGCTGTTTAATAACTAATAAGGTAAATTAACCTCTAGTTATTATAAAGTTTTGTTGCTTTTGGATTGTGCTTACTGTGTAATCCATAAGACTTTCAACTGCATCAGATAATTCTACTAAATTATCATCTGTAGCATCTGCAGAAATATTTTTGAAAGTTTGCTTCTTAAATACTTCCTTACCCTTAGAATCAACACCAATTTGGTATTTAACCTCTACTGAATTTTGTACTAATACTGAGTTTGCCATGTTTATCACCTCCTCATTAATGTATATATGCACTTATGAAGAGTTTTTAAAAGATATAAAAAAATAGAGTAAATATTTTTATAATTTCTAAAGAAAAAACAGATGAATTTTACCTTCACCTGTTTGTACTTGTTATGCAAAATATATTAAATTGTAATTTATCGAACAAGTTCTGCCCAGGGGTACTTGTGGGGTTCCTTGCATCCCACTTGCTAGAAGATAATTGTAAGTTAGCGCCTTACTTATATTCTTATTATTGAATTTAAATCAAAGTACACATTTCTTAATCTAAAAGGGCTTGGATTAGTAAATAATAATTTTACTTTTTCAAAGTCACTTAATCTCCTATTATAGTAATATGGTAAACTAAAACTTAATCTCTCATCCCTTAACCAATTTGGTATATCTAAATTATATATTTGAAAAAAATGATCAATTAAACTTACTGATATAATCAAAAATTCTTTTTCTTTTTCATTTAATAAATCTATATTTACTTCTTCTTCATATAAACTATTAATGAAATCTTTATCCTTAAATTTTAGAATTTCTAATAACTGATTTATACTTGTATCTCTATCATTATAATTATACAGTGCTTGTAAATACTTATTTCCAATCATATCCTAGATCCTCTCCTAAATACATAATAAATGTTCTTTGTCTTTCTCCTATTAATGATAAAGGTATATACTGAGAGACTATATTTATTAATTCTTCTTTTGTTTTAATATTTAAATCCTTACAAAGTATATAACAGTCAACAAAATCTTTTGCAGGCTCTGGTCTTGCAGCTAATATTTTCATTGCTAATAATTGTTTAGCATTAGGTTTTAGAATCTGCAAATTTGAATATTGTTTAAATATTTCTTTTTCTTCTTTTATTATATACTTTAGGGGTTCTTTAATCTCTTCGTTAATCCAGTTATCTGATAAATTAAATACAAATTTTGTATCATCTAATATATTATTTAAAATGTTTATGTTTATTTCACTAAATACACAGTCTATATCTCTTGTTGCTGGTCTATTATCATAAACCATCGTCATTACTGTTCCACCATAAATTGTTATTTCTAATTGTAATTGATTATCTCTTAATCTGCTATTTAAGTATTCAAAAATATCATTCAACTTTTCTTTATTAAGCAAACTAATATTAGAAAATAAATTTAAACTATCCAAACTTTTTTCCTCCTACTAAATAACTCTATATCTATATTATACCCTAAAATATTAATCTTTTTATATTAACTTTTACTAAAATCAATAAAAAACAGGTGATTTTTTTACATTCACCTGCTAAAACATTTTTTCATTCTCTTTTATAAAATCTCTTTGCATTTCTATATAATCAACTAATGGTTTTATATTATCTAATGTTGATTCTTCTAAGGCCCTTTTATATTCAATTGAAGATTCACCATTCATATATTTTAAATCTAACCTATTATCTAATAATTGTTTTAAATATATAAATCTGCCTATTCTACCATTCCCATCTTGAAATGGATGTATACATTCAAATTCAAAATGGAATTTTGCTATATCGTAAATTGTAACTTCCTTTAAACTATAAAAATTTTCTATAATTGCATTTAACTTATCTTCTACTTCCCAAGGATTTGCAGTATTAAATTTAGTTCCAAGTATTCTATTTTGATATTTTTTAAATACTCCTGCTAATCCCATATCATACAATCTTGTTCTATACATTAAACTAGCATGCCATTCTTTTATCATTTCTAAAGTGAGATTTTCATCTATTTTATCTAATACCATATCAAAAGTATAGAAAGAATTAACAGTTTCTTGAACATCATCTAAAGTATGAACTCCCATTACTATATTTTTTTCAAATAAAAGTTGAAGTGCTTCTGTTGTAAATGTACTTCCCTCTATTTTATTTGAATGATATATAAAATCGTATTTTAAAATTTCATTTAAAGAATTGTGAATTCCTTTTGTTTCTTTCAACACCTTTAAAAATCTATTATAATACTCATTCTTCATTATATTCTCTACACCTCATTAATAAATTTCATTATATATTTATATTAACGTATTTATATTATTATTATAACCTATATTTTATTTAGTTAAAATAAAATACAGATTTTTAGGGAATCTAGTAACTCATTTTCATATAATAATTCAAAACTATGAAAAGAGTGTCCAAATTTGGACACTCTATTTTGGGCACTCTATATATTAAACTAAAGAGCAACAGTAGTTGTTTCTTTATTTATAACCTTTGCTTCTACCATTTCCATAAGATCACCTGCTTCTGTTTTTATTAACTTATTAGTTAATACAGAATCCATAAGAGCAGAAATGTCAGCATCTAAAACATTTTCCTTAACATCTTTAACTATTAAGTTAACCTTTTTCCCTGAAACATCTTTAAAAGTCATTTTTGCACTTCTTTCTATCATGATATATCCCCCTTTCATAAATTACATTACTAAATTTTAATGCTGTTTAATAACTAATAAGGTAAATTAACCTCTAGTTATTATAAAGTTTTGTTGCTTTTGGATTGTACTTACTGTGTAATCCATAAGACTTTCAACTGCATCAGATAATTCTACTAAATTATCATCTGTAGCATCTGCAGAAATATTTTTGAAAGTTTGTTTCTTAAATACTTCCTTTCCCTTAGAATCAACACCAATTTGGTATTTAACCTCTACTGAATTTTGTACTAATACTGAGTTTGCCATGTTTATCACCTCCTCATTAATGTATATATGCACTTATGAAGAGTTTTTAAAAAATCTATAAAAAAATAGAGTAAATATTTTTATAATTTCTAAAGAAAAAACAGATGAATTTTACCTTCACCTGTTTGTACTTGTTATGCAAAATATATTAAATTGTAATTTAACGAAGAACTGGTTTATCCCCGGAGGCAATGTCATCAAGCTATAATT
>NZ_LBMX01000119.1:0-1276 GCF_001010885.1 Clostridium sp. C8
GAATCTGTTAAGCTGTTATGAAAAAATAGCTTAATAAATCATAGATTTTCTCGTTCTTTGAAAATTATATAAGCTTGATTATATTTGAGTATGGCAAATAGACCTGCAAAAATATAAATTTTTCAAGCAGGTTAATTAAAGATATTTTAATTGCTTAAGCAGCTATAAACCAAGATTGCTTAGATGTCGTATCGCTAGCGAAGCCCGCTACTTCGGCTGGAGTTAAGTTGTTTAATGAACCATGAGTTCTAATAAAGTTATAGTGAAATATAAACATAAAAATAAGATTATTAGCTTTTTCAAATGAATTGAATCCTTTTTTAGATTTATACCAAGCCTTAAAGGTTTTATTGAAAGATTCTATAAGATTATTGTTTATATCACTAGACATTGGTTTTACAGGTAAATGTTTTGTATTTGGTAATAATGTAGCTATCGCTTCGTTATAAGCTGGCCATCTATCTGTTACTAAATTGAATGGTGAACCATATTTTTTAGTTTCATTTATTAGAGAAAAAGCTGAGTTTTCATCTCTATATCTACTTAAATGAAAAGATACTATAAAACGTGTTTCAGAGTCTATAACTAGCCATAGATAGTGCTTTATACCATTAATGAAAACAACAGTCTCATCAGCGTGCCAATCGTCAGATTGTAAGTCTACTTGACGTTTAAATTTATCAACTTTCAGTTTGAAGTAAGGAGCAAATTTATTACTCCAATTAGCTATGGTTACATGAGATACTTTGATATTGAAGGTACTCATAAGAAACTGGGATATAGCTCTAGTTGATGTATTATTTAAGTAATATAAAGTTAAGGCAGTAATAATTATTTGTAAAGGAAATCTCATACCTTTCATAGAAAGGGATCCGGTAACAGCTTCGCTAGACGCTGGATCGATATCAAAGCTATGATAATTAACTATGATATGATTACAGTTTCTATTTCCACATTTATAGCGATTATAGTGTTTAAATTCATGATGTAAATATGTTGCCTTACCACATTTAGGACATCTAGGATATTTAGATATTACCGGACTGCTGACGTAGTCAGGTGCGAATTGACGTTTACACTTTTTGCATTGATATTTTTGATTAGCCTGCTTGTCTAAACCAAACTTATATAGTTTATCGGAATGACAACGAGGGCATCTAATATTTGTTTTGTTCATTGTTCTTCTCTCCTTTTCTAGGGGGATAATTGGTTCTAGTCAAACTTATTGTATTTCTTAGAGTTGAGAAGAGCAATGTTCATATAACTTAACAGATCG
>NZ_LBMX01000120.1:0-1687 GCF_001010885.1 Clostridium sp. C8
CTGTAATTGCTGTGTACATCATTTCGCTTTCTGCTTTTTCATAACTTTCTTTTCCATACATATCATCATTTAATATTTCATCAAAGTAACTACTTAAAGGTCCCTCGCCTCAATGTCATCAAGCTAAGCTTCAAATAATTTACAGTTTAAAATAGCGAATTTTCAGAAATTAAGGATTCTAAATAAATTCCCCTATAATCAATATAGTAATTTAATATTGATTGGGGGATTTTTTTTGAAGAAAATTAATTATCTTAAAGAAGGAATAAGAGTAACAAACATGATAATAGATGATATAATATTTTTGTGTAAATTCAGAACGAAAAAAACTTATTTCACAAGAAAAGGAAATTTAAAAATGAATTTTAAAGATATAATATTGTTTACTTTAAATTTTGTAAAGAAAAGCTTGCAACTTGAATTGGATGATTTCTTTAAAAAGGTACGTAAAAATGATACAAATGTTACTAAGCAAGCATTTTCGGAAGCCCGCCGAAAGGTTTCACCTAAGGCTTTTGTATATCTTCTAGATAAGGTAAATGAATGGTTCTATAATAATACACCATTTGAGAAGTATCGCGGTTATAGATTATTAGCCATTGATGGTACGGTTTTACAGTTACATAATAGTGAAGAACTTAGAAATACATATGGATATATAGAAAATCAAAATGCAAAAGTGGCTCGTGCCCGAGCTTCGGCATTATATGATATAGAAAATGATATGATAATAACATCTAGTATAGGCCATTATAGAACTGGTGAAAGAGAAACCGCTGAAGAGCTAATTAATAATCTTTGTAAATTAGGCACACATAATGATTTAATACTATTTGATAGAGGTTACCCATCAAAAGATTTTATAGAATTTATTGAAAGTAAAAAATTGAAATACTTAATGAGAGTAAGTAATAGTTTTTTAAGTGTTGTTGTTAATGCACCAAAGGAAGATCAAATTATAGAAGTTAAGCATAATAGAGATACTTTAAAAATAAGAGTTATAAAATTCAAATTAGAATCAGAAATTATGGAAATATTAGTAACTAATATATTTGATAAAGACTTTTTAGTAGAAGATTTTAAGAAACTTTACTTTAAGAGATGGTCAATTGAAGTTAAATATAATGAAATAAAAAATAAACTTCAAATCGAAAACTTTACCGGCGCAACGCAAATAGCTATAGAGCAGGATTTTTATGCAACAATGTACTTAACTAATATGGTTTCACTAGCGAAGAAAGATGCAGATCAAGATATTAAAGAAAAGTATAAGGATAAGAATTTAAAATATGAGTATAAAGTTAATACTAATATATTAATAGGTAAACTTAAAGATAATCTAATTTTAATGATGCTTGAATGGAGCCCTAGAAAGCGCTCTAAAATGCTAAAAGAAATAAAAGCTGAAATCCAAAGAAATATAATTCCAATTAGACCTGATAGAAGTTTTGAGAGAAAAAATAATAAGTCGACCCAAATGGCTAATAGAATGAATAAAAAGAGATCTTTATAAGATACGCTAATATACTTTTATGGAAATATCTTCATTAATTATGGTGAGGGTTTATTTCTTATGCATAAATTTAAAAATACATAGGTTTAGAATCATAAAAAAGCCCATTAAATATGAGCTTTTCCATAAAAATTAATACTTGTAAAAATATTTAATTATAGCTTGATGACATTG
>NZ_LBMX01000121.1:0-1214 GCF_001010885.1 Clostridium sp. C8
GTATTAAATTCAACGCGTGAGTAGCAACCTCGGGCGTTCCTTCCTCGGAAGGACCCCCGGGGGTTGTGTTAAATATTTGACGATAGTATTTCAAACTTTAACCCAAGGGGATTTTTTATAATATTTTCTTGAAAAATCTTCACTAAATTTGATATTTAGTGAATTTCGCATATAAGAAAATGACTATAATTTCTTTGTAATTATAGTCATTTTTCTTTAATAAAAAGTAACAACAGGATATAATTATATATAAGGTAATCTGGTATAATAAGATTAATCGAATATATTAAAGGATATAAATACGTTATAGGGAGGCAAAAGGATGAATATAATGAATTTTAATGATTGTATAAAGCTCCCTTTAGAAATAGGGGGGGCATTGCCTAAAGTAGCTATATGGTATGAAGATAGTATATTAATGTCAAGATTATTTTGAACAATTGTGCCAATATTTTTATGTACAATTGTTCAGTTGTTTTTATCTGCCATTTTGGATAGTGCAGTAGCCGTTCTATAAGAGTTTCCTAGAATATTAACAATAGTAGAATGATGGACAAGTCTATCTAAAATAGCGCTAGCTAACATATAAGCAAGTGGGTCACTTCGTACCCCACAAGTACCCCCGGGCACGAACGAATATAAGTTCGATATATGAAGGGGAACATGTTTTGAGATATCTTTTTGATAAGCTTTTACTAATTTTTATTTAGCGAATTTTGTATATAAGAAAATGACTATAGTTTTTTGAATTATAGTCATTTTTCTTTAATAAAAATTAATAATAGGATATAATAATATATAAGAGAATTATTAATTTAGGTGAATATTATGGAATTTAATATAGAAGATGTAAGAAAGTTAGTAAATGTAGCAAACTCAGTCGTTTCTCTCCCGCGTAAGAGACCCGAGGTAGAATAAATTTCCAGGTAACAAGGAGCTACCCCCCAATTATCTCCCAGCACCTCGGATGAATTTTTTCATGAAAAAATTATTTAGGAAATTTCGCAATAAGCAAGTGGGATGCAAAGCACCCCACAAGACCCCCGGGCAGAACTTGTTCGATAAATTAGTATTTATTATATTTCGCATAACAAGAATAGAGCAGATGAAAGTAAAAATTCATCTGTTTTTATTTTACAATAAATTTAAAGAGGATATAATAAATAGAGAACTTAATATTTAATGTGAGAAATATAAGTAAGCGGTTCAGAAAA
>NZ_LBMX01000122.1:0-1723 GCF_001010885.1 Clostridium sp. C8
GGCTCTGTTTTAAAATATTGTTGATAATGTATTACATTTTAAAAGCCCAGTAATTCTAAAATTACTGGGCTTTTACTATTGATAATTTTAAATTAATCTTCTAACAGTTTCTTGTATTCTTCAACATCATCAAATTCTGTCGCAAAATACCCTGGTGTTGCCCCTATGTTCTTCATCTTTATTGAATTCCCTTTATTGATTTTTTTTATAAGAATTTCAAAAGAGTTGTTTTTGTCTAAAACAATTTCGATAGTTCGTTTGTCCCCAACTAATTTATATTTATCGGTAGATAGCTTTTCATAAGTCCCACTATTAACTTCTCTATTGTCGATATACTCTACAAAACTATTTTCTTGGGGCTGTACAGACACTTGAACAATATGTCCATCTGTAGTTATCTCACTTTGATAGAATCCTCTTAATAAATTATCATTGGTATCTTTACAGCCATAAAGTATAAAGATGCTTAGTAAAGATAGTATCAATATCTTAAATTTTCTCATAAATAATCCCTCCATTAATCTATTAAAAATTATGTGTTTAATAGCTTTAATATATATATTTATTATATATTAATTCATCTTTACAATTCCATTATTTTCAAAATATTATATGAATATTGGTCGAATATTTTTAAATTCCTTTATTTTAGTATAATTATGAGATATATTACTATGAACAATAAAGTTTTTAACTCTAATAGATTCTTTTTCTGAACTAAATGTATTTAGCCATTTATGCCATTTCATATAGTTGTTAAGGTATTTTGTTGAAACACCATTAAACCTACTCATCCATCTTTTTAGATTAGAATGTAGGCTATTTATATGTTGAATATGATATATATCTTCTTTATGCTTACCACTTTTGATTCTCTTATGTTGTAACTTCATATCCTCTGCAAATTGCATGTAGCTTTTGTGGCTGTCAGTACAAAGAATAGAGTCTTCTCCTATACGATTAGTATAAAGTCTTTTTAACTCTTCTGAGGTCATTCTTCCAGTACATAACAACTCTATAATTAAGTTACCTTGCCTATCAAGAGCGGTACCTACACAAACTTGTTCTTTAGAGATACCTCTTTTCTTAACCTGCTTACCTCTTTTGCGAGAAGGTCTTGGCATATTTATAGGTTTAGTTCCTTTATATGAATAAGCAAAAAATACTTCATCTGCCTCAACTACACCATCAACAGAACCTACACCAAGAAAATCACTTATACAATTAAGTATTTTATGTCTCCAAAAGAAACTCGTTGCTATATTTATTTCAACTATTTCAGCACATTTTCTTATTGAATAGCCATTTAACATGCACTTAGCATATTTTAACCATTTGTCTAAAGGTTTCTTACTTTTATATGTTGCAGAGTTAGTAAAATCAGTAAATGTTCTTCCACAATTTTTGCAAATGTATCTTTGTTTATTATTATATTTACCATTTCTTGATATATTTTCACAACTACAATGAGAGCATACTTTCCCCTTAGAAAATCTAATTTCTTTAACATCTTTAGTTATTTCATTAACTTGAGAGCCTAAAATAAGTAGTTCTTCTAACTGAGATAGAATTTCTTTTTGTTGATATAAAGATAATTTTTGAATTTCTGTTAATATAGATGATACATTTGCCATAATTGAACCTCCACAACTGTTTATATTAATATTATACCCTTATTTTAAAAAGATTACTCAAATATCAACATTTAAATAAAACAGAGCCT
>NZ_LBMX01000123.1:0-8499 GCF_001010885.1 Clostridium sp. C8
TATAATTTAATATATATATATATTGAAAAATTATTTTATATAAATTAGAATATAGTATATGAATATATTATGCAGATGTGGCGGAATGGCAGACGCATCATCTTGAGGGGGTGACGAGGAATCCTCGTGCGGGTTCAAGTCCCGCCATCTGCACCAAAATAAATTATTTAATTTATGAAAATCATATAGAATTTATTGTTTATAGATATTCCTTTCTAAAAGTGAAATTGGGATATCGGTAGTAAAATCAAAAGTAATTTATAAATTTATATAAGAAGAACAAGTTGAACTTTGGGCTACATTACTAGTAAGAAATTATAGAATGTAGTCTTTTTTTATTATATAAAGATATTATTAAGTAATTATTATAAGGTAAGTTTAGGTGGTAAAAATGAAGGGAAATAGACTATTTGAAATAATATATATTTTATTAGATAAAAAGAATATTACAGCAAAGGAATTAGCTGACCATTTTGAAGTTTCTCAAAGAACTATTTATAGGGATATAGAAAATTTGTCAGAGGCAGGAGTTCCCATTTATATGACTAAGGGAAAAGGCGGAGGAATAAGTCTTTTAGCAGATTTTATATTAAATAAAGCAATTTTAACACAAGAAGAAAGGAAAGAAATATTAGCAGCTATGCAAGGGTTAAATGCTGTTAATAAAGATGAGTTTAATGGAGCTTTGTCTAAATTAAATTCATTTTTAGGAGGAAATAACGAGAATTGGATTGAAGTTGATTTTTCAAATTGGGATAAAAATAATGATTTAGGAGAAAAATTTACAGTTATAAAGAACTCCATAATAAATAAGAATTTAATATCTTTTGAGTATTTTAATGCAAATGGAGAGTTACTAGAGCGTATTGTTGAACCATTAAAATTAGTTTTTAAGGGGCAGGGGTGGTATTTATATGCTTATTGTAGAAAAAAAGAGGATAATAGATTTTTTAAACTTACAAGAATGAAGAGTGTAAATGTAATTTCAGAAAGGTTTGCTAGAGTTGTTCCTAATAAAATATTTACAGAAAAGGATATAGGATATTCTAAAGAATTAGTACATGTAAAAGTAAGAATAAATAAGAAACTAGCATTTAGGGTATTTGATGAGTTTCAAAATTACTCTCTAGATGATAATGGAGATTATATAGTTAATTTAGATTTTCCAGTAGGCGATTGGATGTTTGGATACCTAATGTCTTTTGGGGAGAATATAGAGATTCTTGAACCTTTGCATATAAGAGAGGAAATAAAAAGTAAGTTAATAAATTCTCTAAATAGATATTAATATGACATAATGGTGTCATATTAATATCTATATAATATAACTATAGTCAATTATATAGAAGTTCATTATTGACTTCTAATAATAGATTATTTATATAATTGGAGGTAGATTATGAATATAATATTAGGAGCAACAGGACAAATAGGTTATATGCTTGTTGAAAACTTATTAAAGCAAGGTGAAAAGGTAAGAGCTGTTATTAGAGATGAAGCTAAAGCCGAAAAGTTGAAAAAAATAGGTGCTGAAATTGCTATTGCAGATTATTTTAATTTAGATGAATTAAAAAAAGCTTTTAGTGGGGGTAAAACAGTTTTTTTATTAACGCCTGAAAATCCACAAAGTAATAATTTTTTGAAAGAAACAAAAATTATTATAGATAATTATAGAGAAGCAATTTTATCATCAGATATTACTAAAATTGTTGGATTATCTTCTATGGGAGCTCATAATAAAGAAAAAACCGGTAATCTTATGGCTTCATATATGTTAGAAAATGCATTTTTAGATTTAGATATTAAACAGATTTTTGTAAGACCAACATATTATTTTAGTAATTGGATTGGATATATGGACTTAATCAAAGAATATGGGATTCTTCCAACATTCTTTCCTATTAATATGAGGTTACCAATGATTTCCCCAATAGATGTCTCTAAATTTTTAGCAAATGTAATTATTAATCAGGGGCATCAAGAAAGAATATATGAGATTTTAGGCCCAAAAGATTATAGTCCATCAGAAATAGCAGAAATATTTGAAGAAACCTTAAATAAAAAAGTTGATTTACAGCTAATAGTGCCAAGTGAATGGGAAAAAACATTGTTAGAATCAGGATTTTCTAAAGATGCAGCTGAAAATCTTATGCTTATGACTAAGGCAACTATTGATGGAAAAGGTGAAAGTAGAATAAAAAATAAAATTAATTTATCAATGGATTTTAATAAATATTTAGAAGAGATATTATAAATATTTATTTTAATATAATTTATTTTTATTTATATAAGAAAAGTAAAAGGAGAATTAAGATGGATAAATTAGATTATAAAAAGGCGTTTAAAGATTTATATTTACCCAAAACACAACCTATAGAAATAGCAGTACCTTCAATGACATTTATAATGGTAGATGGACAAGGAGATCCCAATAATAAAGATGGAGAGTATCAAGATGCCATTGAATTACTATATGGTTTATCTTATACAATAAAGATGAATAAGAATATAAGAAATGAGATAGAAAATTATTTTGATTATGTTGTTCCACCTCTTGAAGGGTTATGGTGGTTAAAAGATGATGATATGGATTTTAGTAAAAAACATAAATATATTTGGACCTCTATGATACGACAACCTGAATTTGTAACACAAGAAATATTTGACTTTGCTTGTGAGGAATTAAAAAAGAAAAAGCCTAATGTTGATATATCTAAAGCAAGGCTTGAAATATTTAATGAGGGTTTGTGTGTTCAATGTATGCATATAGGTTCATTTGATCAAGAATATTCTACTACTGAAAAAATTGATAAATATATTGCAGAAAACAATTTAAGTAATGATATTAGTAAGACTAGCCAAGATGGTAAAATTAGAAGACATCACGAAATTTATTTATCAGATCCAAGAAAAGTTAACAAAGAAAAAATGAAAACTGTCATAAGACACCCTGTTAGGAGGAAGTAATGGAGGAAATCATAACATTAAATTATGATAATATTGAATGTGAACATATTTGTTGTTCTTTATCAGATAAAAAAGGTGACTGTGGAGTTTATTTAAAAAAAGAATGGCTTAAGGAAAGATTTGATGACGGGCTAATATTTAATAAAATAAATGTGAGAGGAAAAGCATTTATAGAATACATTCCAGTAGAAAATGCATGGGCACCTATTGAAGGTGAAAATTATATGTTTATAAATTGTTTTTGGGTATCTGGAAAGTTTAAGGGGAGAGGCTATGCTAATAGATTATTAAATGAATGTATTGATAATTGTAAGAAAAGAGGAAAAAATGGAATTATTACACTTTCTTCAAAAAAGAAAATGCCATTTTTATCAGATCCAGATTATTTGAAATATAAAGGCTTTAAAGTATGTGATATCGCCAATCCTTATTATGAGTTATTATATTTACCATTTTCGGATAAGTATGATTCACCTAAGTTTAAAAATCATGTTAAGTATGGAAAAAATGATGAGAATGGATTAACATTATATTATTCAAATCAATGTCCTCATGCAAGCAAATATGTTGATTTAATAAGAAAAATTTCAAGTGAAAAGAAAATTGATATAAAGATAATTAACTTTGAAACTAAAGAACAAGCTCAAAGTTCTCCATGCCCATTTACAACGTATAGTTTATTTTATAATGGAGAATTTATAACAAATGAAATATTATCAGAAAATAAGTTTAATAAACTTATTATAGAAAAAGGACTTATTTAGGAGAGATATATATGAATTATATACCTGCAAAAAGTATTTTATCTGGATATAGAGAAGGTAATAATTGGTTTGGAATTAATTATAATATGAATATATATAAGGGTTGCAATCATGGATGTATATATTGCGATAGTAGAAGTGACTGCTATGGTATAGATAACTTTGAAATTGTTAGGGCTAAAGAAAATTCAATAGAACTAATAAGAAGAGAATTAAAATCTAAAAGGAAAAAAGGAGTTATTGGGACTGGTGCTATGAGCGATCCGTACAATTCTTTTGAGAAAAAGTACTCTTTAACTCGTAGTGCATTGGAAGCCATTGATAATAACGGTTTTGGAGTCTCAATTGCAACAAAAAGTAATTTAATCACAAGAGATATTGATATTTTAAAAAGAATTAAAAGTCATTCACCTGTACTTTGTAAAATCACAATTACAACAGCACAAGATGATTTGTGTAGAAAAATTGAACCAAATGTTGCAGTTACTTCTAAGCGGTTTGAAACGATAAAAAGATTAACAGATGAGGGAATTTATACAGGAATATTATTAATGCCTATTTTACCATTTATTAATGATAGTGAAGAAAATATAATTAGTATTGTAAGACTGGCGCAAAAAAATGGAGCTAAGTTTATTTATCCTGCTTTTGGAGTCACTTTAAGATCAAACCAAAGAGATTATTTTTTCGACATGCTAAACAAAGCCTTTCCTGGAATTAAAGAAAGATATATATAAATATTTGGAAATGAATATATGTGTAACAGTCCGAATGCTAGAAATTTATACAAGATATTTGCTAATGAATGTGAAAAATTGGGCCTATTTTATAAAATGAATGATATAATTTATAATTACAGAGAAGTGTATAAGGATGAACAATTAAGTTTATTTTAATACAAAATAAGAATATGGATATTTTTGGATGCCTTTATATAATTTAGGTATCTTTTTATTTTAATTAAATATTATCTGAATTTTGTACAAGGATATTTTATATGTTATTATTATTGTAAAGTATTATGAGGAAATGTCTTTGAAACATCTCCATAACTTACTTTTATACTAGGAGGATATTATGATAAAAGCTGTGTTATTTGATTTAGATGGAACTTTGTTAGATACAAATGAATTAATTTATAATTCTTTTGATAAAACATTTAAAGAAAAGTTAGGAATAGAATTAAAAAAAGAAGAGATTTTAGATTTTTTTGGAAGACCTTTAAAAGAACCTTTTATGAGACATGCAATTGAAGAAAATGTTGATGATTTAGTAGCATACTATAGAGAGTATAATGAGGGAATACATGATAAGATGTGTTTTGCATTTGATGGAGTTAAAGAGCTTTTAACTAATCTTAAGAAAAAGAAAATTAAAATAGGTATAGTAACATCAAAAAGAGAAGAACTTGCTGTAAGAGGAATGAAGATAGCAGAAATATATGATTTCATGGATGTAATTATAACACCAGAATCAACAACTCTTCATAAACCAAATCCAGATCCAGCGCTTAAAGCATGTAGTGAATTAGGAATAGAACCAAATGAAGCTATTATGGTTGGAGATAGTTATTATGATATATATTGCGGGAAATCAGCAGGATGTAAAACTTGTGCAGTAAATTATACTTTTATAGGAATAGATAAATTAAAAGAATCTAATCCAGATTATTTTATAGATAAACCAATGGATATTTTAAATTTATTATAATTAGGAGGGCAAAATGAAGCAAATAGTAATTTTAGATGGAAAAACTTTAGGGGAATTAGATTTTTCTAAATTGAAAGAGTTTGGAGAAGTAACTTATTATGATACCACAAAACCAGAAGATGTAGTAGAAAGGATAAAAGACGCTAATATAGTTTTAACTAATAAGATAGTATTAAATGAGAATAATTTAAAGGAAGCTGAGAATTTAGAACTAATATGTGAAACTGCTACTGGATTTAACAATATCGATATAGTATATGCAAGAAATAATAATATTGCAGTTACAAATGTTGCAGGATATTCAACTAATACCGTTGCTCAACATACTTTTGCCACAGTATTATCTTTATATGATAAAATATCTTATTATGACAATTATGTTAAATCTGGAGACTATGCAAAATCAGGTCTTTTCACTAATTTAAATAAGCCTTTTTATGAATTAGAAGGTAAGACATGGGGAATCATAGGCTTTGGCGCAATAGGAAAAAGAGTAGCCAAGATAGCAGAAGCATTTGGAGTTAATGTAATTTATTACTCTACTTCAGGAAAAAATTCAAATAGTGAGTATAAGAGAGTGAATTTTGATGAATTATTAAGTTTATCAGATATAATTTCTATTCATGCTCCATTAAATCAAGATACGAAAGGTTTAATAAATTATAATGCTCTTAATAAGATGAAAAAGTCAGCTATATTAATTAATATGGGGAGAGGGCCAATAGTAATTGAAGGTGATTTAGCAATGGCAATAGATGAAGAACTTATTGCTGGTGCTGCTTTAGATGTATTTGAAGTAGAGCCTATTAAAGAAGATAATCCATTAACCTCTATCAAAAATAAGGACAATTTAGTTTTAACACCACATATTGCTTGGGCAAGCGTAGAAGCAAGGGAAAGATTATTTGAAGAAGTAATTAAAAATATTAAAGCTTTTTATAATGGAGAGATAAGAGGACGAGTTGAAATATAAAATTAATAAGATACCTTAGAAATATTTGACAAAAGGATAAATTTATAGTATATTACTGATTAATTAAATATTGAAAAGCTTAGAATGAGAGTAGTAAAAAGTAAGAGATATTAAAGAGAGTAGGGGAATGGTGAAAGCCCACGTATTATCGCTTTTGAACTCGCTCAGGAGCTGCAAGACTGAATGGGGAAGTAGGTTTTGCCGGCATTGTTATGCTGTTATTTTAATTAAGTTAAAACTTGGATGGTACCGCGTAAATCGCTCCAATTAGGAGTAGGTTTATGCGGTTTTTTACTTTCTATATTTATAAATAAGGGGGCATTTAAATGAATTATAAAAAGTACAAGAAGTTTCAAACGATTAAATTAAAGGAAAGAACATGGCCAGATAATGAAATCAAAAAATCACCTATATGGTGTAGTGTTGATTTGAGAGACGGAAATCAAGCATTAATTAATCCTATGACAGTAGAAGAAAAAATAAAAATGTTTAATCTTTTAATAGAATTAGGATTTAAAGAAATAGAAATTGGATTTCCATCAGCTTCACAAATAGAATTCGACTTTTTGAGAATTTTAGTAGAAAACAACTTGATTCCTGAAGGGGTGAAGGTTCAAGTTTTAACACAAGCTAGGCCACATTTAATACAAAGAACATTTGAAGCTTTAGAGGGGGTAAAAGAGGCTATAGTTCATATATATAATTCTACATCGATACTTCAAAGGGATGTTGTTTTTAATATGAGCAAAGAGGAAATCAAGTCTATAGCAGTAGAGGGAACAAAACTAGTTAAAGAGTATGCTAAGTCTTTTAATGGAAAATTATATTTAGAATATTCACCAGAAAGTTTTACAGGAACAGAAGTTGATTATGCATTAGAAGTATGTGAAGCTGTATTAGATACTTGGGGAGCAGATGATAAAAATAAGGTAATTATAAACTTACCATCAACAGTAGAAATGGATACACCAAATGTATTTGCAGATCAGATAGAATGGATGAGTAGAAATTTTAGCAATAGAAATAGAGTAATTTTAAGCGTGCATCCACATAATGACAGGGGCACAGGAGTTGCAACTGCAGAACTTGCAATGTTAGCAGGTGCAGATAGAGTTGAGGGTACTTTATTTGGAAATGGAGAAAGAACAGGAAATGTTGATATATTAAATTTAGCATATAATATGTTTTCTCATGGAATAAGTCCAAACTTACAATTAGATAATATAAATAAAATAATAGATGTTTATGAAAAGTGTTGCAAAATACCTGTTCATATAAGACATCCTTATGCAGGAGAACTTGTATTTACTGCATTTTCAGGTTCACATCAAGATGCAATAAATAAGGGAATGAAAAAGTATATAGAAAGAAACCAAAATACTTGGGAAGTTCCATATTTACCTATAGATCCTACTGATTTAGGAAGAGAATATGAAGCCTTAGTAAGAATAAACAGCCAATCAGGAAAAGGTGGAGTGGCCTTCGTATTAGAAAGTCATTTTGGATATAAGATGCCTAAGAGTATGCATAAAGAGTTTGGAGATATAATACAAAAGGTAACAGAAAAGCATGGAGAAATATCACCAAAAGTAATTATGGAAAAGTTTAGAGACGAGTATTTAGATTTTGTAGGCCCATTTAAACTATTAAAGTTTAAGATTGAAGATAGTGATAGTTTAGACTTCGAATCTCAAAATACTAAAATAAATGTTACTTTCTTATTTAATGGGGAAGAAAAGAGCTTTATAGCAGAAGGAAATGGACCTATAGATTCATTAAAGAAAGCATTAATTAAAAGTAATTTAGTAGAAACCACAATACTAGATTATGCAGAACATTCTTTAGGTGAAGGTTCTGAAGCTAAAGCTGCAGCTTATGTTGAGATGAAAAGACTAGATAATTCTAAAACAACCTTTGGTGTTGGAGTAGATAGTAATATAACTATAGCATCAATAAAAGCAGTATTTAGTGCAATAAATAGACTTTATAAAAAACACATGTAGATTTACAAGAAAGACTACAGTTCATAGTTGTAAAATTTTGCGAAGCAAAATTTTTAGTTTGCAGTTCACAAGGCACAGCGCA
>NZ_LBMX01000124.1:0-1696 GCF_001010885.1 Clostridium sp. C8
CATAGCCATCAAGCTAATATTGTAAAAATATGTTTTATGGTATAATTCTTAGGAAATTTATTATAAGGATGAAAATTATAAAATATGCATAAAAGATTAAAGAAATTAATTAAGAATACAAAAGAAATATTTTCACAAGAACTCATAGATAAAGTTGCAAGGAAAACAGGATTTATTAAAAGAAATGGTAAGATCGATGCAAGTACATTTCTAGCTTTTAATATTTTATTAAGTAATGATATGTGTAATAAATCATTATCAACTCTATGTGGAAGATTAGCTGCTAACTATGGCGTATCGATATCTCCGCAAGCTCTTAACGAGCGGTTTAATAATGAATCAGTAGAATTTATGCAGAAAATTTTTGCTGATATGATACTTAATCAAAATGAAATATTAAGAAAGCAAAAAAATAATATTATTTTTAAAAGAATACTTCTTAATGATGCTACAGGATATTCATTACCGGATAAGTTCGCTAGTGAATACAGAGGTTCTGGTGGGTCTAGCTCTAAATCTGCTATAAAAATACAACTTCAATATGATTTATTATCAGGTAGCTTTTTATGTTGTGATTTTTTTAGTGGCACAGTTAATGACTACAACTATCTAGATGCAATGGACGCTCAAACAATGCAAGGTGATCTTAGATTAGCAGATTTAGGATATTATAAAGTGGATTATTTAAAACAAATAGATTTAAAAGGAGCATTTTATATATCAAAATTGAAAAGTACTACTTCGTTATATAAAAAAAATCCAGATGTTAAAAGAAGAAAAAATGGTTCAATAATAAAATCAAGTGAATATAAAAAAATAGATATCTTTGAAATCATAAAACCATTAGCCGATGGTGAAACAATTGAACTCAAAGACATCTATATTGGTTCCAAAAAGGAACTAAAAAACAGATTAATTATAACTAAATTATCAGAAGAAAACAAGACGAAAAGAGTAAAAAAGCAATTAAATGCTGTTAGACCCAATAGAGGAAAAATAAATGACAGAAATACAGCGTGGACAAGTGTAAATGCCTATATAAGTAATATTGCTGAAGATGTAGTCTCTACTGAACAAATACATGATATATATTCTTTAAGATGGCAAATAGAGATAATGTTTAAGGTATGGAAGTCTATTTTTAATATTTCAACTGTGAAGAATGTAAAGATAGAACGCTTTAAGTGTTTTTTATATGGCAGATTACTAAGTTTACTTTTAGCTTCCCAAATAGTATTTACTGCAAAAGATATTATTTCTGAAGAAGATAACAAGGAAATAAGTATATTAAAATCTTTTAGTTTAGCTAACGAATATTTTATTACTCTTAAAGTAGATATCTTTAAAAGTGAATTAAAAAAGCTATCATTTTTAACTGATATTATTCATACTATTCGAAGGCTTGGAATCAAGTGTAAGAAAAAAGGTAAAAAAACAGTAAATCAAATACTTAATTTTCTTAAAATAAAAGAAAATGAACTTGAAAAAATGGCAATATAATCAAGTTATATATATGATAAATTTCAATATACTGGATATTTATTTGGTGTGTTTTATTAAAGTTAGCTACTTTCAATAAATTTGCAAAATTTCATCTTCGAGAACACTATTTATAGATATTTTAATTTCCAATAAAAACTTAAAT
This sequence comes from Clostridium sp. C8, assembly GCF_001010885.1. Lineage (NCBI taxonomy): Bacteria > Bacillati > Bacillota > Clostridia > Eubacteriales > Clostridiaceae > Clostridium > Clostridium sp. C8. The sequence continues at coordinate 1,646 of NZ_LBMX01000124.1, forward strand.
ACTATATCAATACAACTGCTATATTTTGTATAAGTAAGCTTGATGGCTATG
>NZ_LBMX01000125.1:0-525 GCF_001010885.1 Clostridium sp. C8
GGAACTTTTATGCACTTTCATGTTAACATTTACATCAACATAATATCCTCTACACCAAAAGTGTCTATTTCCATACTTATATTTTAAATTAGCAAATCTATCAAAAATCATTAAACTACTTTTTCCTTTTAGTATTCCCATAAATTTTGATACACTCATTTTCGGTGGAATAGTCACTAACATATGTATATGATCCGGGCAAGCATTCGCTTCGATTATTTCTACTCCGTGTCTTATACATATAGTTCTTAATATTTTACCAATTTCAGCCTTATATTTACCATATATTATTTGCCTTCTGTATTTTGGTGCAAATACTATATGATATTGACACCTCCATTTTGTATGTGATAAGCTTTCTATGTCGTTACCCATACGACACACCTCCTATGATTAATTTGTTTTACGATTGTCAGTCGTTGAAATTATATCATAGGAGTTTTTTTCTGTGCAGAGCTTAAGCCATTTTATCCACCGGCATAGCCAGTGGTTTTCAATACAAATAAATAAGGAGCTGTCGCATTA